>JAEZCL010000242.1 GCA_023433585.1 Pseudomonadota bacterium | reverse complement strand
TTCCACGCGGCCGTGGACGTTAAGGTTTGATCTTCGACGCCATTCCGGACGCGTTCCGGAACGTCCGGGCGCATCAGACGGCGGGGGCCGATCACCGATGATAAAATCGCAGCTCATCGAAAAGCTGGCCGCGGAGAACACTCACCTGACCCATGCGGAGGTCGAACGGGTGGTCAATGTGGTGCTGGACCGGATGGTCGACGCCATGAGCGGCGGGGGCCGGGTCGAGTTGCGCGGCTTCGGCGCCTTCTCGGTGCGCTCGCGTCCGGCCCGGGCGGGCCGCAACCCCCGCACGGGCGAGGCGGTCGAGGTGCCCGCCAAGTCGGTGCCGTTCTTCAAGAGCGGTAAAGAGCTGCGTGAACGGCTGAACGCGAGCGGCGACGCCTGAGGCGGCCATGGGCAGCTGGCGCATCGTTGCGGCTGATTTCGACGATCCTCGCCTGCGCGACCTTCTGGCCTTGCACCTGGACGCCATGCGGCGCTGGTCGCCGCCGGACAGCGTCCATGCGCTGGATTTGTCCGATCTGAAGGCGACGGGCGTGACCCTGTTCACCCTGTTGGAGAGCGAGACCCTTCTGGCCATGGGCGCGCTCAGGACGCTTGAGGACGGCGGCGCCGAGATCAAGTCCATGCGCACCCATCCCGATCACCTGGGCCGGGGCGCGGGCCGGGCGATGCTTGAGCATCTGATCGCCGAGGCGTCGCGTCGGGGCTGCGTCCGCATCAGCCTGGAGACCGGCTCCGGCGAGGCGTTCGAACCGGCGCTGAACCTCTACCGTCGGCGCGGGTTCAAGGATGGCGCGGCGTTCGGCGGCTACGCGCCGAGCGGCTTCAACCAGTTTCTTCACATGGACCTGATCCCGGCCTGACCGGGAAACATCAAGGAGTGGTCATGAGCCTGCTGTCGGAGTTCAAGGAGTTCGCCGCGCGCGGCAATGTGGTGGACCTGGCCGTCGGCGTCGTCATCGGCGCCTCGTTCGGGAGCATCGTCACCAGCCTGGTGGACCAGGTGGTGATGCCGCCCATCGGCCTGATGCTCGGGCGGGTCGACTTCGCGAACCTGGAATGGGTCCTGGTCCCCGAGGATCCGGCCACCGAGGCCATCGAGAAGGTGGCCATCCAGTACGGCGCCTTCATCAACACCCTGATCCAGTTCCTGATCGTCGCCTTCGTGGTGTTCCTGGTGGTCAAGGCGATCAACAGGATGCGCCGTGAACAGGCTGCGGAACCGGAAGCGCCGCCGGCGCCCACGCCGACCGAAACCCTGCTGGCCGAAATCCGCGACGAGCTTAAGCGGCGCCCGTAAGCGTCCTCAACTCCGGGGAACCGGGCGCAGACAGAAGCTGTAGTCGCCGTCGAACGGCGTGGGCGACCACCCGGCGCGCACGACCGCCTCATGTTCCGGAGCGAAGCGAGCGTGGCCGTGACCCCAGCCGCCCTCGCGCCGGGCGCGCCGGGCCAGCGGCCCCAGGGCGGCGAGCAGATCGGGCGCGATCACCTGTAGCCGCACCTTGGCCGCGCCCAGGCGGCCTGCGTTGGCGATCAGGGCTCCGGCCAGGGCGGAAGCCGCGTCCGGTTCGTCCCTGAGGACGATCAGATCGATGATGTCCAGCACGGGCGGCTCAAGCCGGTTCATCTTGGCCATCTGCGCCCACAGCCAGCCGGTGATCGCGCCGTCCCGGCGATAGGCCAGCATGACGGGCGGCAGGGTTCCGTCCGGCTCCGCCAGCCGCCAGCGCAGGGTGGCGGCGCTGCGGTCGGTGAGGATGCGGCCTTCCGTCTTCAGCCTGGACCAGAAGCCGGTCCAGTCGGCGTCGAAGCCGGACAGGGGCGTCACCTGCGGCGGCAGGCGCAACTCCATGTCTCGGCCCAGACGGCGGTTCAGCAGCCGCTCGGGACCCGGCCGTCCGCTGCGGTGCGGCGCCAGTCTGCGGGTCAGGTTCGCGGCGGCGCAGGCGGCCGGATCGATCATCCAGGCCAGCTTCAGGGCATGAGTTTCGCCGGGCCACGGCTCCAGTCCGTACCGCCGATAAAGCGGCGCAGACAGGGCGTTGGCGTTCAGGGTGTGGAAGATCGCAGCGCCGGGCGTGGTCATCACATGGCGGATCAGGCGCCCGGCCGCGCCCTTCAACTCGGGCGGCACGATGATGGAATAGCCGGTGACGCCCAGGAGCGGATTTTCGCCGGCCCAGAACGTCTGAGGGAACTGCCCCACGAAGGCGGCGCGGCCCTGGGCGTCCTGCGCCAGCCAGCCGATGGGGAAGTCTTTCGGCCGCGCCGGATTGTCCATCAGCCAGGTCCAGCCCGCAGCCGAGCGCACGGGCCAGTCCACCGCCCGGTGCAGGGCGTCGACGATCGGTGCATCTTCAGGCTGGAACGGGCGTAGGGTCAGGGACATGGCGGGCCGTGGATCGGACCTCGCCATCGTGGCAACCAAAGATTGTCATAGGGTGACCGGCCGCCGAGTCAGGGGCGGTTCAGCTCCGCCAGGGCGTGTGACAGGTCCAGGCGGATCAGGCGGGCGGCCTCCGCCACGGCGCGCTGCTCGCCGTCGCGCTGGGCGGCGATGGCGGCATAGGCCTGGTCGGCGGCGGCGTAGGTGACGGTGGCGGTCACCGCGTCGGTGATCGCCTCGCCGCCCGAAACCGGCGTCAGGCGGTAGTTGACGGTCATGACCAGCTCATAGCGTGAAACCGTGTCATCCACCCGGCGGCCCAGGGCGATGCGCCGCTGGTCCACCTCGGTCTCCAGCCGCCACAGGGGGCTCTGGCCGCGATCCCAGGCCAGCTGATCCTCCAGCGCCTGGCGCAGCTCGAAGCCCGCGCGGGTGTCGGGCGTCGAGACGGCGATGCGCGACAGGTGCGGCGAGACGCCGGGCTCGGCGTACAGGGGGGTGAAGCCGCAGGCGGCCAGCATCGTCAGGACGCCGAGGGCGGCCATGATGCGGGCCAGGATTCTCATCCGGCCACCAGATTGACGATGCGGTCGGGCACCACGATGACCTTTCGGACCGATTGGCTGACCGAGGCAAGGTAAGCCTGAACCGACGGGTTCGCCAGAGCCGCCTCGCGCACCTGATCCTCGGGCGCGCCGCGAGACACGACCACTTCGCCGCGCCGCTTGCCGTTGATCTGGATGGGCAGGGTGATCTGATCGTCGGTCACCAGCGCCGGGTCGTATTCGGGCCAGGGCGCATCCAGGACCAGCCCCTGTTCGCCCAGCCGCGTCCAGCATTCCTCGGCCAGGTGCGGCGTGAACGGCGCGATCAGCCGCGCCAGGGCCGCCAGGGCCTCGCGCCGGGCCTCGGCGCTCGCGCCGGCATGGGCGCGCACGGTCGCCAGGAAGGCGTAGAGCTTGGCGATGGCCGAGTTGAAGCGGAAATGGGCGACCCCTTCGGTGACCGCCTTGATCGCCTTGTGGGTCTCGCGGCGCAGCGCAGCGTCGAGACTGGAATCACCGCTCGCCGCAGGATCGAAACCGTCGAATTCGGCCCAGACGCGCTGCACGAAGCGCGAGGCGCCCTCGACGCCGCCGGGGGTCCACTGCACATCGCGCTCCGGCGGGCTGTCCGACAGCACGAACAGGCGACCGGCGTCGACGCCGTAGGTCTCCAGGATTTCCTCGGGCGCGACCACGTTCTTCTTGGACTTCGACATCTTCTCGATGTCGCCGATGGTCACGGCCTCGCCGGTGGAGCGGCGTCGGGCGGTGCGCGTGTCACCGTCCGCGACGATCTCGATGTCCGCCGGCTCGATCCATTTGCCGTCGGCGCCCTTGTAGGTCTCGTGGACCACCATGCCCTGGGTGAACAGGCCGGCGAAGGGCTCCTTCACGTCCATCAGCCCCACGTCCGACAGGGCGCGGGTGATGAACCGGGCGTAGAGCAGGTGCAGGATCGCGTGCTCGACGCCGCCGATATACTGGTCCACCGGCAGCCAGCGGTCGGCCGCCGCCTTGTCGATGGGCGCGGACGCCTTGGGGTCGGTGAAACGGGCGAAATACCACGAACTGTCCACGAAGGTGTCCAGGGTGTCCGTCTCGCGCCGGGCGTCCGCGCCGCACGACGGGCACTTCACATGCTTCCAGGTGGGGTGGCGGTCCAGCGGATTGCCCGGAACGTCGAAGGACACGTCCCGGGGCAGCTCCACCGGCAACTGGTCGGCGGGGACCGGAACCGGGCCGCAGGCCTTGCAGTGGATGACCGGGATGGGACAGCCCCAGTAGCGCTGGCGGCTGACGCCCCAGTCGCGCAGGCGGTAAACCGTCGCGCCCTGGCCCAGGTTCGCCGCTTCGATGCGCGCGACGGCGGCCTTTTTCGCGGCCTCCACGTCCAGACCGTCCAGCTCGGCGGAGTTGAAGATGCGGCCGGGTCCCACATAGGCTTCGTCCGCCACGTCGAAATCCTCGCCGGCGCCTTCGGGGCGCACCACGGGGATGACCGGCAGGCCGTATTTGCGGGCGAAATCCAGGTCGCGCTGGTCGTGGGCCGGACAGGCGAAGATGGCGCCGGTGCCGTATTCGGACAGGATGAAATTGGCGATCCACACCGGGACGGTGCGGGTCGGGTCCAGCGGATGGACGGCGGTCAGGCCCGTGTCGAAGCCGATCTTCTCGGCCTGATCGATCTCGGCCTGGCTGGCGCCGCCCTTCTTGCACTCGGCGATGAAGGCGGCGGCTTCGGGATTGTTCGCGGCGATGGCCGTCGACAGCGGATGATCGGGCGCCAGGCCGACGAAGGACGCGCCGTAAAGGGTGTCCGGGCGGGTGGTGAACACCTCGACGTTTTCAAAGCCGGCCGGAACCTCGCCCTTGAGCGGCCAGGTCACCCGCGCGCCGGTGGAGCGGCCGATCCAGTTGGCCTGCATCAGCCGGACCTTCTCGGGCCAGCGGTCCAGCGTCTGAAGCCCGTCCACCAGATCGTCGGCGTAGTCGGTGATGCGCAGGAACCACTGGGTCAGCTTGCGCTTCTCCACCACCGCGCCCGAGCGCCAGCCGCGCCCGTCGATGACCTGTTCGTTGGCCAGGACGGTGTTGTCCACCGGGTCCCAGTTGACGACGCCTTCCTTGCGATAGACCAGCCCCCGCTTCATCAGTTCGATGAACCAGGCTTGCTGCTGGCCGTAATATTCCGGGTCGCAGGTGGCGAACTCGCGGCTCCAGTCCAGCGACAGGCCCAGCAGTTTCAGCTGATCGCGCATGGCCGCGATGTTGGAATAGGTCCAGTCCGCCGGATGGACCTTGCGTTCCATGGCCGCGTTCTCGGCCGGCATGCCGAAGGCGTCCCAGCCCATGGGATGCAGCACGTCGAACCCCTGGGCGCGCTTGGCCCGCGCCACCACGTCGCCCATCACATAGTTGCGGGCGTGGCCCATGTGGATGTTCCCGGACGGATAGGGGAACATCTCCAGCACATAGTATTTCGGCCGCCCGGTCTCGCCGGCCGGGGTCACGAAAGCTTGGGCCGCCTCCCAGCGCGCGCGCTGGCGGGGTTCGGCCGTCCGGGGATCGTATCGGGTCATGATCTCAGGCGAAATCCGGCGGTCAGCCGGCGTGGGCGAGGTTCAGCTGGCGCGCCCGGGTCAGGATGGCGTTCTCCAGGTCCGTCTCGGTCTGGGGGTTCACCGCCTGAGAGACCCATTCGCCGGCCTCGTTGCGCACTTCGCGGGTGATGGTGACGTTCAGGGCGTCGGCCCGAAGACGGGTGTCGAGAATGAACACCGTGGCCTTGAAACGCTCGTTCGGCGAAGCGGCCGGGGTGTGCCAGTCGTAATTGATGACGCCGCCCCACGGATCGGCCGTGACCAGGGGCATGAAGGACATGGTGTCCAGCGAGGCGCGCCACAGGAAGCTGTTGACCCCGATGCCCTGCTGGGTCTCGGCCGCCGCCGCCCGGTCGCCGCGCGAAAGGGGGTTCAGACTTCCGCAACTCGCAAGGGCGACGCTGCAGGCGACCAGGGCGATCGACGCGCCGCGAGTGATGGCCATGGGAAACTCCGTCAAATGAAGGCCGTGCGCCTGGATTCGCGCCCGGACGCCCGGCGCCGCGCCCCCGCGGACCGTTGAACGGTCTATAGCATGGCGAACCGCCGCGCTGACAAGCACTTGCGCGTTTCGTCCTGCCAAAACTCCCGTGTTGCGCGAGCCACAGCCCCGCTCGAACCGTTCCGGTCGGCGTGATCGACCCCATGGATTGCGTTGACCAGACCGCGACACCATGTCTAATCGGTCGGCTGGCGCCGGTCTTCAGCCGGGCCACGCCGCTTGAAAGGGCGGAAAACGGTGATGCGGGTCCACGGGCTCATTCTTGCGACGGCCGCTGCGGCGACCCTGACGGCGACGGCGTTCGACGCCTCGGCGCAGTCGCGTGAGTCTGCGACCCAGGAGGCCGTCCGCGCGGCCGTTCAGGCGTCTCCCACCGTCCGCAACGACCTGATTTCCGCGCGGGAAGCGCCCCGTCGCGGCCTGCAATGGAACGAGAACGGCCGCTGGGGCCTGAACCTGAACCTGGATCAGCCTGTGGGCCGCGAGGCGGACTGGAGCGACGTTCAGGCCGGCGCCTACTATCGGCTGAACCCGCGCCTGCGCGTCGGCGCCGCCGCCTCCCTGGCCGAACCCGAGGCCGACCCGGCCCGCCCGGCCCAGACCGACCGCCGCGCCCAGCCCCGTGTGCGGCTGGAGACCATCTTCAAGTTCTAGGAGTCGTTTCCGGGCCGAAGGCCTGAATGATTCCATCGATCGCACACAGACCGCACACGCCCGAGTCTGTCAGATCATCTGCGTTCGCGGCCATGATTCCGCCCAGGGCATAGGCGGGCAGGGCGGTTTGCTCCGCCAGGCGCCTCACCCCGTCCGGCCCCAGCGCCGTTCCGCCCGAATCGCTGCGTGTGTCGAAGACCGGCGAGATCACCACCGCGTCCACGCCCGCCCGCGCCGCACGCGCCAGGGCTTCGGCCGAATGAGCCGCGCCGGTGACCAGCCTGACGCCTTCCGAGCGCGCGGCGGCCGCCCGGTCCAGCGCCCGTTCCGGCAGATGCAGCCCGTCCGCCCCGACCGACAGCGCCAGCTTCAGATCAAGGCCAATCAGCAGCCGCACGCCGCCCGCGCGCGTCGCCTCGCGCAGGCGGGCGGCCTCGTCTGCAGCCTCCGGACGCCCGAAGCCGCGATGCACCACCGCCGCGCCGGAGGGCAGGCGCCCGGCGATCTCCCACGGACGAGGGGTGCGCGCCGGATCGGTGAAGAACATCAGCGGCGGCAGGTCCGTCGCCCTTGGGCTGACACGGGCGGCGAGGCGGTTTAAGGCCTTGGCCGTCTCCCACAGTCGGATCGCTTCGTCGGACAGAATCATGGATGCTCTCGTCGCCTCGGCCCTGGACACGGTGCGCCGCCGCATCGGCAAGGCGGCGCGCGCGGCCGGACGGGATCCCGGCGATATCACCCTGACCGCCGTCTCCAAGCAACAGCCCGACGTCGCAATCCAGGCGGCGCTGGACGCCGGACAGCGCGTGTTCGGCGAAAACCGGGTGCAGGAGGCGCAGGGTCGCTGGGGCGAACGGCGCGCCGCGATTCCCGGCCTGGAGCTGCGCCTGATCGGGCCGCTGCAATCCAACAAGGCGGTCCAGGCGCTCGGCCTGTTCGACGTCATCGAGACGCTGGACCGGGCGAAGCTGGCCCGCACCCTGGCCGACGCGGCCATGAAGACGGGCGTGCGTCCGCGTGTGCTGATCCAGGTCAACACCGGCGAGGAGCCGCAGAAGGCCGGCGTGATCCCGGCCGAGACGGACGCTTTCATCGCCGCGATCCGCAGGGATTACGACTTCGACCTTCAGGGCCTCATGTGCATTCCGCCTGCGGACGAGGAGCCGGCCATGCATTTCGCCCTTCTGGCCCGGCTCGCCCGGCGCAACGGACTAGGCGTCCTGTCCATGGGCATGAGCGGGGATTACGAGACGGCCGTGCGGTTCGGGGCCACCCATGTGCGGGTGGGTTCGGCCGTTTTCGGAGCCCGCCCGGCGACCTGAGGTCGCGGCGGCGGCTATTTTTCGTGTCAAGCCTTGGCGAGTCGGGTGCGGCTCGCCATTCTCAAGGCATCATGGCGCAATCCAAGACCCTTCTGATTATCGACGACGACACCGAACTGCGCGAGGCGCTGGCCGAGCAGCTGGACATGCATGACGAGTTCCGCACTGTCCAGGCCGGGACGGCGGCGGAGGGCGTGCGCATGGGCAAGGAGGTCCGCGCCGACCTGATTCTGCTGGACGTGGACCTGCCCGACATGGACGGCCGCGAAGCCTGCCGCCAGATGCGCAAGGCCGGGGTCAAGACGCCGATCATCATGCTGACCGGCGCCGTGGCCGATTCGGACGCCATCCTGGGCCTGGACTCCGGCGCCAACGACTATGTCACCAAGCCGTTCCGGTTCGGGGTTCTCCTGGCCCGCATCCGCGCCCACCTGCGCAGCCACGAACAGTCCGAGGACGCGGTCTTCACCGTCGGCCCCTATGAATTCCGGCCCGCCAACAAGATGCTGATCGGCGCCAAGGACAGGAAGATCCGCCTGACCGAGAAGGAAACCAACATCCTGAAGTACCTCTACCGGGCCGGGGCCAAGCCGGTGTCGCGCGAGGAGCTTCTGACCGAGGTGTGGGGCTACAACGCCGGGGTCACCACCCACACCCTTGAGACCCACATCTACCGCCTGCGCCAGAAGATCGAGCCCGAACCGGGCCAGGCGCGCCTGCTGGTCACCGACGCGGGCGGATACCGGCTGCAGCCGTGAGGCTCAAGACATCCAACGCCCTGTGAAAAGGGCGGACTTCACACCCCCAGCGCGTTCTTCAGGGTCTCCAGCATCCGCCGGGCGTCGACCGGCTTGGGCACCCAGCCGTCCATGCCCGCCGCCAGATAGCCGTCGGTCTCATGGGCCAGGGTGCTGGCGGTGACGGCGATGATGGGGGTGCGGGGCCGGTCGTCGGCCTGTTCCCGTTCACGAATCCCGGCCGTGGCCTTCAGCCCGTCCATGCGCGGCATGTGGATGTCCATCAGGATGGCGTCCCAGTCGCCGGCCTCCCAGGCCTCTATGGCGGCCTCGCCGTCCTCCACCGTCTCGCTGTGGATGGCGAACTGGCTGAGCAGGGTGGTCAGGACCAGGCGGTTGGCCGGATTGTCCTCGGCGATCAGCACGCGCACGGGCCGTTCGGGGGCCTCGGCCTCGGCCGGTTCGCGCGGCGCCGCCTCGCTGGGCGGCAAGGCGATCTCCAGGGCGAAGACCGAGCCTTCGCCCGGGGTGCTCTCCACCGTCACGGTCCCGCCCATGAGCGCGGCCAGGTCGCGGCAGATGGCCAGGCCCAGCCCGGCGCCGCCATGCTTCCGGGTGCTGGAGCCGTCCGCCTGGACGAATCGGTCGAACAGGCGCGCACGATCCTGGGCCGCGATCCCCGGCCCGGTGTCCGTCACGCTCAGGCGCAGCACGTCATCCTCGCGGCTGACGCGCCCCTCGACCCGTCCCCTGTCGGTGAATTTCAGGGCGTTGGAGAACAGGTTGCCCATGACCTGGCGGATGCGCACCGCATCGCCCATGAACCAGCCTTGCGCCTCGGGCGTGACGGTCATGGCGAAGGCCAGGCCCTTTTCCGCCGCCAGGGGGCCGTAGAGGGCGGCGAGGTCTTCGTTCAGCGCCTCCATGCTGAAGGGCGCGGGCTCCAGCGACAGCCGCCCCGCCTCGATGCGCGAGATGTCCAGGATGTCGTTGATGATGCGCAGCAAGGCCGCGCCGGATTCATTGATGGTGTCCAGCCGCTCGCGCTGTTCCGGCGCCAGTTCGCCCATGGCCATGATCTGGGCCATGCCCAGGACGCCGTTCAGGGGCGTGCGCAGCTCATGGGTCATGGTGGCCAGGAACTCGGACTTGGCCCGGTTGGCGGCCTGGGCCTCGACCATCAGGGCCTCGGTGCGCCGGCGGTGCTCCTCAGCCTCGGTCTCCAGGCGCCGCTTGACCACGGCGGCGCGGCGGAAGGTGTCCACCGCGCGGGCCATGTCGCCGATCTCGTCGCGTCGCCCCACGCCCGGCGCGACGAAGTCCGTCTCGCCCTCGGCCAGGCGGCGCATGACCCGCGTCAGGGTCGAGACCGGTCCGCCCATGTCGCGCACCAGGAGCACGCCCATGGCCGCCGCAATCAGGCCCGCAGCCAGGATGCCCAGGATCAGGGCCGTCTCCATGGCGCTCAGAACCCGGCCGTTGGCGGCGTTCTGATCGGCCAGGGCGGCGCGGGCCTCGTCGCGGATGGCGTCCAGGGCGTCCTCGGCCGGGGCGATCAGGCGGTCCGCCAGCCCCGCCTCGCCCACCAGGGCCGCGGCCTCGATCCTGCGCGCCGGGTCGGCGGCCAGACCGATGGCCGGCGTCATGGCCTCGGCCTCCCAGCGGGCATGGGAGCGAGCCACCTCGCTGAACCGTTCGGCCAGCGCCGGGTCGCTCCGGGCCAGAGCCTCCAGCCGCCCGGCCGCCTCCATATAGCCCGGCCGGTGCAGGGTCTCGATGCGCCGGAGGTAATAGGTCTCGCCGGTCAGCATGTAGCCGCGCAGCGAATTCTCCTCACGAGCCAGGGCGAACCGGGCGCCCTCGGCGGCCTGCAGCACCGCCAGCGCCCGCACGCCCGCCGCCTCGGACCGCTTGACCGCCTGCATATTGAGAAACAGGGCCAGGCCCATGACTACGATGGTCGCCAGGACGATGGAGAACGCCACCGCCATCTTCAGCGGCACACGAAGATGCAGCAGGCCGAGCCCCCGATGGAGGATCCTGGTCATGCCTCGCGCTTCGTTCCCTGGCATCAGCCCCCCTTGGACGGGCCTTGTCGTTGGGAGCCATAGGAACAGGCGGCGCTTTCAGCCGCGTTAATGCCGGCGAACCAGGATATTCAGACCGCCAGGTCCGCCGCCACGGGCGCGTGGTCGCTGGGCCGCTCCCAGGCGCGGACGGGTTCGTGGATGATCGGCGAGCCGGGAATGACGGCGGGGGTCAGGCCGGGCGAGGTCCACAGGTGGTCCAGCCGCAGGCCCCGGTTGGACTTTCTGAAGTCGGCGGCGCGGTAGCTCCACCACGACGCAAGTTTCTGATCCTGAGGAAAGGCTTCACGCACCACGTCGGAAAAGCCCAGGGACGCGCGCATGGCGGTCATGGCCTCCACCTCCACGGGGGTGTGGCTGACGATCTTCGACATGTAGCGGTGGTTCCAGACGTCGTTCTCGCCGGGGGCGATGTTCAGATCCCCGGCCACCAGCAGCGGCGCCCTGGGGTCGCGGGCGGAGAAGGCGCGGGTCAGGCGCTCCACGAAGTCCAGCTTGTGATCGAATTTCGGATTCAGGGCGCGGTCGGGGATGTCCCCGCCGGCGGGGATGTAGAAGTTCTGCACCTCCACGCCCCGGATGATTCCCGACACGCAGCGGGCGTGGCCCTCGCGGCAGGCGGCCAGGTCCGGCGCGTCCTCGATGGGGAAGCGGGAGGCGATGGCCACTCCGTGCCAGCCCTTCTGGCCCGAAACCTTCAGATGCGGCAGGCCCATGTCCGCAAAGGCCTGGCGCGGAAAGAGATCAGGAATGCACTTGATCTCCTGCAGGCACAGGACGTCGGGCGAATGCTCGGCGACGAAGCGGGCGACCTGCTCGGCGCGCAGGCGCACGGAGTTCACGTTCCAGGTGACGATGCGAAGAGTCATAGGGCGGACTTAGGGGATGATTGCTGAGCGCGCTATCTTGTTGGTGCGCTATCGCTCGCGTCGCGGACGCTCGCTGCTTGAGCGCGGGCGAGCCCGGAACCGGCGCTCTCAAGCAGCGAGGCGCGGCGCGCCGGACGATAGGGCGAAAAGAGAGCAATGCGCTCAAGCAGCGAGACGCCGCGCGTCGAGCGATAGCGCACTACCAAAGAAAACGCCCGATCCCTGGAAGGGACCGGGCGTGGTTTAGTTTCGTCTCTCTCACGCCGCCACCGGGAGGGGATGGTGTCCGGGACGGTCAGGACGACCGCCGTCGTCCTGTGTCTCAAAAACCACGGGACAGAAAAAAAGTCAATCTATCCGCGAAGTTTCTTTGGCGTGTCTGGAATAACACGGCTCTTCAGTTGCGGCCCGGGCGGCCCCGGGTGGGATCGCGCAGGGTGAACAGGCTGCCCGGCAGGCTGTCGACCGCCTCGAAGGACGACAGCTGGGTGCGGGTGCGCTGGCCCTGGGCGTCCGTGACGGTCCATTCCATCAGGCGCGGGGGATCGCCGGCGAAGGCCAGGATCACCGAACCCTCGTTGGGACGGTTGGCGTCGCGCGCCGCTACGGCGAAGGCGCCGGAGTCCATGCGCGTGACCCGGTCGATGCGCACGCCCTCCTCGATGCGGACATTGCGGCCCAGGAACACCGACAGGGGCGTGGCCGACAGGGGCGCCTGGCGGAACACGTTCAGGCGTGGGTCGTAGCGCATCAGGTTATTGCCGTCGGCGACCACCAGCAGGCCTTCGGGGGTGGTGTATTCGAAGCGCATCCGGCCGGGACGCTGGATGAAATAGCGGCCTTCGGCCCGGCGGCCGCCGGGTCCGGTCTCCACGAAGGTCCCGCGCGCGGCGGCGACGCCCTGGAACCAGGCCGAGACCCGCTGGACGGTTTCCCGGTCGGCGGCCGAAAGGGTGTTCTGGGCCATGGCCGGCAGGCCCGCCATGACGGCGGCGCCGAGGGTGAGCGAACCCGTGGCGAAGGCGCGGCGTGAGAGGGTCATCTGTTCAGGCTCCCGTTCGGGATTGTTGATGCGGACCTTGTGCCCCGACGGAGCGGCGAGTGTGTGACGCCACCCTGACCATATTCCGGCGCACGGATGAAGGGGCGGCCAGCGCAACAGTCAGGATCGGTTCATGCGGGCGGGATCTTGCCATGAGTCTCCTCCCCATCTT
>JAEZCL010000118.1 GCA_023433585.1 Pseudomonadota bacterium | reverse complement strand
AGTATGGATTCCCGGCACAAGCTTGTCCCGGGCGGGCCGCGCCAGCGGCGCGACCCGGGGCCGGGAATGACGGGTGGGGGAACATGAGCCCCCTGCCTGATCTCGCATTTCCGGCGGCCGGCGCCTTGACCCGAAAGGGTTTCGCCGTGTCCGCCGGTGTTTTTCCGCACTCCTTCTCGGGCGCCTTTAGAATGGACCTCGGCCGGGGTTCATGCGCCTGCCTTCGTCATGCGCGGCGGCGCGACGGAATCCCTGATGAGTGAAGGCGGCGAAATTCTCAACCGGGTCCGACGTTGGACTCCTGGCGGACACGAATGACGAGGAACGAAAATCTTCAATGAAATCAGCAAGCGTCAGACTTCAATTGCACTGTTTTTTCGTCCTGGAGTCTAAGTAAGGGGCTCATATTGCCACAGCCGTCATTCCCGGCTCCGGGTCGCGCCGCTGGCGCGGCCCGCCCGGGACAAGCTTGTGCCGGGAATCCATACTCACGGGAGCGTTCGGGCTGACCTTGCCCTGACCGAGCGTATGGGTCGCCGGGACAAGCCCGGCGATGACGAGAGGGGTATAGGTTTGCGTCAGTAGAATCAGCAGGTTGTTTGGGTTCTCCACCTAGGTTTCCCATCATTCCGGGCGCTCGAAGAGCGGACCCGTGCGCGCCTCGACCCGGGTCTTTCGCCGATCTAGGCTGGCCCCATACACACGAACGCGAGGAACGTCCGGATGACGGTCGACATGAACAGGCGCGCATTCGGGCTGGCCCTCGGGGTAACCGGTGTCATGGCCGGCTGCGCCACGGCGCCCCGCGCCTCGGCCGGGTCGGTGACGGAGCGCGCCTATGGCGTCCTGGCCGACGGGCGGCCGGTGAAGGCGTTCGATCTCACCGGCGCGAACGGCATGACGGCGCGGATCATCGAATACGGGGCCATCGTCGTCTCCCTGACCGCGCCGGACCGGGACGGGGTGATGGGCGACATGGTTCTGGGGCTGGACACGCTGGACGACTACGTCACGCGCAACCGCAATTTCGGGACCATCGTGGGCCGCTATGCCGGGCGCATCGCGGGCGGGCGGTTCATGCTGGACGGCGAGAGGGTCCAGCTGGACACCGGCGGCGGCGCCCATTCGTCCCATGGCGGGCCGAACGGGTTTGCGAAACGGCTGTGGCGCGGCGAGGCGATCCACGACGATCTGGGCCCCGGCGCGCGCCTGACCCTCATCAGTCCGGACGGCGACCAGGGCTTTCCGGGCGAGCTGACCACCGAGGTGATCTATCGCCTGACGCCCGAAGGAGCTCTGCGCATCGACATGACGGCGACGACCACCCGGCCCACGGTCGTCAACCTGACCCATCACGGCTATTTCAACCTGACCGGCGACGGCGCCCGGCCGATCCTGGACCATGAGCTGATGATGGCGGCGGACGCCTTCACGCCGTTCGACGCGGACAAGGTGGTGACGGGCGAGATCCGGCCCGTGGCGGGCACGCCCCTGGACTTCCGCCGGGCCAAGCCCATCGGCCGGGACATCGACGCGGATGACGAACAGATCCGCATTGGAAACGGCTATGACCACAACTTCGTGGTGCGGGGCGAGCCGGGGACGTTCCGCCTCGCCGCCTGGGCGCGTGATCCGGTCAGCGGCCGGACCCTGGAACTGCACACCACCGCGCCGGGGGTGCAGCTCTACACCGCAAACGCCATCCGCGACTGGCCGGGCAAGGGTGGCGCAGTCTATCAGCCGCGCACCAGCTTCTGCCTGGAGCCCCAGCACTATCAGGACAGCCCCAACCGGCCCGAGTTTCCCTCCACCGTCCTGCGGCCGGGTGAGACCTATCGCCAGCGGCATGAGTATCGGTTCGGGGTGGAGGGATAAGCGTGACGCCCCTCCCCCATACGCTTCGCTATGGGGGAGGATGAGAAAGGGATGCGCCCCTTGCATGACGGGGCCATTGGCTCTTTAAGCGCGGCCATCCTTCCCCGCCTCGCCTGAAAGCCCGCCATGTCCGCAGATCAAGCTCCGAAGAAAGTCGTCCTCGCCTATTCGGGGGGGCTCGACACCTCGATCATTCTGAAGTGGCTGCAGACCGAATACGGCGCGGAGGTCATCACCTTCACCGCCGACCTGGGCCAGGGCGAGGAGTTGGCGCCGGCGCGCGAGAAGGCTCTCAAGCTCGGCATCAAGGCCGAGAACATCTTCATCGACGACCTGCGCGAGGAGTTCGTGCGGGACTACGTCTTCCCCATGTTCCGCGCCAATGCGGTCTATGAAGGACAGTACCTGCTGGGCACCTCCATCGCCCGGCCGCTGATCGCGAAGCGCCAGATCGAGATCGCCCGCCGGATGGGCGCCGACGCCGTCTGTCACGGGGCCACAGGCAAGGGCAACGACCAGGTGCGCTTCGAGCTGGGTTATTACGCGCTGGAGCCCGACATCCGCGTGGTGGCGCCCTGGCGCGAGTGGGAGTTCAAGTCCCGCGAGGCCCTGCTGGACTTCGCCGAGAAGCACCAGATTCCCATCGCCAAGGACAAGCGCGGCGAGGCGCCGTTCAGCGTCGACGCCAACCTCCTGCATTCGTCCTCGGAGGGCAAGGTGCTGGAGGATCCGGCGGTCGAGGCGCCGGAGTTCGTGCACCAGCGCACTCTCTCGCCCGAGGACGCGCCGGATACGCCCACCGTCATCACCATCAGCTTCGAGAAGGGCGATGCGGTCGCCATCGACGGCGAGGCCCTGTCGCCCGCCGCCCTGCTGACGAAGCTGAACCAGCTGGGCCACGACAACGGGATCGGACGCCTGGATCTGGTCGAGAACCGCTTCGTCGGCATGAAGTCGCGCGGGGTCTATGAGACGCCGGGCGGCACGATCCTCTTGGCCGCGCACCGGGGCATGGAGTCCATCACGCTTGATCGCGGCGCCATGCACCTGAAGGACGAGCTGGCGGTCAAATACGCCCATCTGGTCTATAATGGCTTCTGGTTCTCGCCCGAGCGCGAGATGCTGCAGGCCGCCATCGACCATTCCCAGGCCAAGGTGTCGGGGACCGTGCGGGTCAAGCTCTACAAGGGCAATGTCACCGTCATCGGCCGCGAGAGCCCCAACAGCCTCTATGACCAGGAACTGGTGACTTTCGAGGAAGGCGCCGTGGCCTATGACCACCGCGACGCGGAAGGGTTCATCAAGCTGAACGCCCTTCGTCTCAGAGTGCTGGCCAAGCGCGAGAACCGCGACCGCTGACGGTCAAGCTTGGAGACACGGCCGCCGGTGGGGCACACTGCCGCGCCTGCTGTCTGGAGTTCCGTTCATGATCCGCATCATGCTGGCCGGCGTCGCCGTTCTCGCCGTGGCCGGAGCCGCCAACGCCCAGTCCGCGCCGGGCGCCGCGCCGCCGCCGGGCACGACGTTGTCCGCGCCCGTGAATGAAGAGGCCTTCGAGGCGCGCGCGGACCACTTTGTGGCGCAGATGGACCAGATGAGCCTGGAGATCGAGGCGGCGGTCCAGGCGGGCGGCGACCAACACGAGGCCATACTGGCCTCCGTGGATGAAATCCTGGCCCGTTATCGGCCCGAGGTGGACGGCTTCGCCGAGGATTTCGACGCATTCCTGAGCGCCCAGGAAGCCCTGGCGGCCGAGGACCCGACCGCGCGGAGCCAACTGGCCGCCGCCCGCGACGCCGCAATCCCGGTGATCCGCGCCATTCCCGACCAGGTGCGCGCAGGCGTGGCGCAAGGTCTGGCGGCCAGGAACGCCCCGGCGGACGGCGAGGCGCCGACGCGCGAATAGAGGAGCCAGCCTTACCGCGTTGTCACTTGCCTGGAGCCGCGTTCGGCATGAGTGTTCGCGCCCGAACAGGAGGGTTCCATGCTGCGTCTTTCCGCCGCCACACTGTCTGGGGCCGCTCTGGCCGCCGCCATGATGCTGGCCGTGCCCGCGCAGGCCCAGGAGACCCGCTCCATGGCCGGGGTCATTCCGGGCTATGAACCCAGCCCCTTCGAGCAGAACCTGGCCGACATCGAGACTCGCATGGCCGAATTCGGCGCCCGCATGGAGGCGCTTCAGGGAGATCGCTCCCTCGCCGTCGCCGAACGCCGCGACCGCCAGGCGGCCCTGTGGCGCGAATACGGGCCGGACCTGATCGCCTTCTCGACCTCGGCCGCCGAAATGGGCGTGACCACCGCCGGGACCATGATGGAATCCATGAACGTGACGGGCCTGGTCGCCGCCGCATTGAGCCAGGCGGACGTGGCGGTGGCCTTGGCCTCGGTCGAGATCGAGTCCGCCTTGGCCGAGGCCTTCGCCGAGATGCAGACGGCCTGGACCGAAGCGGCGGCGGACGGCGGACACGACACCCACTGAATCTCGCTTGACGGCTGACCGAGCCGCGAGCACACGGCGGCCATGAGCGTCCTGCCCGTCGATCCGCACCTCTATCTGGCCTTCCTCGGCGTCATGGCCGTGATGGCGGTCACGCCCGGGCCAGCCAACGTCTTCGCCGTGGCCACGGGCATGCAGAAGGGCCGCGCCTCGGCCCTGGTGGGCGTCATGGGCATGAACGCGGCCACCCTGGTGTGGTTCTCGGCCGCCGCCCTGGGCCTGGGCGCCCTGGTCAAGGCGTTCCCCGAGGCGTTCCGGGTTCTGGCGGTCGGCGGCGCGCTCTATGTGGCCTGGCTGGGTCTCAAGGCGATCACCGGCGCCTTCCGCACCGCCGCCAAACCGGCCGAGATTCCGGTGCGCCGGGGCCGCAGCGCCTTCATGGACGGCTTCATGGTGCAGATCGCCAACCCCAAGGCCGTGCTGTTCTTCACCGCCGTGCTGCCGCCGTTTCTGGACGTGAACCGGCCCGCCGCGCCGCAACTGGCCCTGTTCGCCGTGGCCACCATCACCATGGACGTGATCGCCATGAGCGCCTACGGCCTGGGCGGCGCGGCCTTGAAGGCGCGCATGGCCGACCCCAGGTTCCAGCGGGGATTCGGACTGGTCGTGGGCGCCTTGCTGATCCTGGCGGCCGGTCTCATTCTCATGAGATTATAAGGGGTTCCCGAACCCTGGAACGGAGCCGTTCATGCACCGTTCAGTTAACGGAGGCCACGATCAGGCCACAAAGGAGAATTCCATGAAACGCGTCATCCTGGTTTCCATGGCGACGCTGGCGCTGACGGCCTGCGCCACCGCGACTCCCTACCAGCCCGCCAGCCCGCAGGCGCGCGGCGGCTACTCCGACATGCGCATCGAGCAGAACCGCTACCGGGTCGGCTTCGCGGGCAATTCCGTGACGTCGCGCGAAACGGTCGAGATGTACCTGCTCTACCGCGCGGCCGAACTGACGGCCCAGAGCGGTTACGACTGGTTCCGCACGGCGGACCGGGCCACGGACCGCGACACCCGCTATGTGGCCACGCCCGACCCCTGGTTCAGCTCGCGCTATGGTCCCTACTGGGGGCCGTCGTGGCGCTTCCATCACCGGGGCTTCTGGAGCCCGTGGAGCCCCTGGGGGCCGCGCTGGGAGCGGGACTTCGACGTGCGCGAGGTCTCCCGGTTCGAGGCCAACGCCGAGATCGTGATGGGCCGCGGCGCCAAGCCCGACGACCCCGCCGCGTTCGACGCCCGCGAGGTGCTGCAGAACATCGGACCCAGCATCATCCGGCCCCAGGGCTGAATCTGACTCACCGTAATTCCGGGACGCTCGAAGAGCGAAACCGGCCTGAAGGCGGCGTCGGTCAACCTCGAGAGAAACACTCGGCGGCGGAAGCGCCGCCGAGGCCCTTCGTACAGCTCTCACTGGCGCCGGGTTCTTTGCCCCAAGTTCACGCCGAGGCTTGTTTCAGAGCCTCCTCGCCCCAGGCGTTGAGGCTCTTGCCGGAAAGCTCAGCCGCCCGAGCGGCGGCCGCGTGGACCTCGGGCGAGACACGGAGCATCAACTGCCCTGAATAAGATTTCTGGGGCAGCTTGCCGAGCTTGGCGCAGGTTTCGATGTAGTCGTCCACGGCCTCATGGAAGGCGGCCTTGAGATCCTTCACGGTGTCGGCGTGGAAGCTCACTGCATCGGTGATTCCGGCGATCCGACCGAAGAAGATTTCGTCCGCATCGTCGTATTCGACGCGTGCGCCGTAGCCCTTGTAGTTCATCACGCTCATGGCTTCACTCCGATCCTGACCAGGAACGCTCTGGCTTCGCGGACCTGATACCTCTTGGCCTCCTTGGCGGGGTGGGGTCGGTGAAAACTGGCCACCTCGCCATCGAACACGAACCGCACCCGTGACCCCTCTCCTTCAATCACCCTGCACCCGGCTGCGATCAGAAGGCGCTCAATCGCGGCCCATTCGACGGTCCCAGACACCGGATCAGTGAACACGGCCTTCAGGGTCTTGCGATGCCGGCCGTTCATGCAGTCAGTATATGCAAGCGCCAGCCTGAATGCAATCAAATAATGATATCTTCTACTCCCGGGCGGCGCCCTTCAGGAATGAAGAGGGACCGCGCCCCCGGGTCGACTGACCTAAAATAGCCTGAGTGTCTTCATCCGGCGCTTGTTGACGTGGTCGGTGCGCGCCGGGGCCATCTGGTCGGGGTATTCGCCCTTGAAGTAGAAGCGCTGCCACGCCTCCTTGGCCGCGTCGGGGTCGCCCGAGGCCAGGCGGTTGTTGAAGCTGGTGCGCTCGC
The DNA here is from genome assembly GCA_023433585.1 of Pseudomonadota bacterium. Taxonomy (GTDB): domain Bacteria; phylum Pseudomonadota; class Alphaproteobacteria; order Caulobacterales; family Caulobacteraceae; genus Brevundimonas. Next base: position 1,275 of record JAEZCL010000118.1, on the reverse strand, counting down.
GGTTCCAGGCGTCGAACTGGCCTTTCATGACCGGGTCGGAGTCCAGCGTCTTCATGATCGGCTGGAACTGCTCCATCCTCTTGTGCTCCACGACGGTGATGAAGCAGAACGGCTCGCCCTTGGCGAACTTGACGCGGCCAGGGCGCGTGAAGATCCAGTTCATGGTGAAGGGGAACGGCAGCCAGTCGGTCTCGACCAGTCCGGTCAGGGCCTGGATGCCGTCCTTGACGTGATTGGGCGAGCCCGAGACCATCATCGCCCAGCCCGGCGGCGTGCGGAACAGATAGTTCGGATGCATGGTCACCACCCCGCGCGAGAAGTGCGACGAGACGAAACCCGCGAAATCCGGATGCGGCCGATCCGGCGTCAGGGTGATGTCCGCCTGGGACGGCCCGCCGTTCCACTCGGCGGTGAAGCCCATGGGGCACAGGATCTCCCATCCGGTGGTGTTGGCCATGTTCAGCGGCAGGCAGCGATAGGGATGGCGCGAGGCGAAGGCGTCCATCCAGTCCCGCGACGGCCGGCCCGGAACCAGGTCTGGCGGGCGGGGCGTCATGGGATAGCAGTGCAGTTCCACAGGGCGGCTCCGGCGGGTTATTGAGGGAGATGGGCGCGACCCTATCCCCGCCCCCGTCATCGCCTCAAGTCCCTGAAAGTCCGAATGTCCGATCCCGCCCCGCCCGCCTTCGACCGCGACCGCCTCTTGGCCTGGTTCGCGCAGCACGACCTTCAGTCCCGCACCCACGACCACCCGGCCGTGTTCCGGGTGGATGAAGGCCATGAGATCAAGGCCGCCTTGCCCGGCGCTCACACAAAGAACCTGTTTCTGAAGGACAAGAAGCAGCGCCTGTGGCTGGTCTCGGCGCGCCAGGACACGGTGATCGACCTGAAGGCCGCGCACCGCCTGATCGGCTCGGATCGCCTGTCCTTCGGCAATGAGACGCTGATGTTCGAGACCCTGGGCGTACGCCCCGGCGCCGTCACCGCCTTCGGCCTCATCAACGATGCGGACCGCCGGGTGTCCTTCGTGCTGGACCGACGCCTGGCCGAGGCGGACATCGTCAATTTCCACCCCCTGGCCAACACCGCCACCACCGCCATGAGCCAGGCCGACTTCCGCCGCTTCCTGACGCTGGTGCGGCACGACCCCGTGATCGTGGATTTCGGCGCCTGACCACACTCTCCTCCCCGCTATGCGGGGAGGGGGACCGCGCGGGCGACTTGAGCCCGCGTGGTGGAGGGGGCGGGGCGGGGTTTGCGGGGCGGGCCGCCCAA
>JAEZCL010000196.1 GCA_023433585.1 Pseudomonadota bacterium | reverse complement strand
TTCCGCGCCATCGGCGCCCTGCCCGACCTGTCGGCCCTGACCTACATCGCCCGCGCCGTGACCCCGCCCGGCCGCACCCGCCGCTTCGACGCCCGCTTCTTCATGGCCGACGCGGCCGCCCTGCTGGACGTCCCGCCCGCGCGCCCGACGGAGGAACTGGACGAGGTGGCCTGGGTCCCGCTGGACGAGGCCAGGATCCTCGACCTGCCCGCCATCACGCGGTTCGTGCTGGGCGAGGTGGAGGCGCGGCTGGACCAGCGTTCACGCCCCCTGCCCTACGTCCGCCAACTGCACGGGCGGCATAGGGTGGAATACTTGGAGGAATAGATGCAGGTGAGATGACCGCTTTCGGCCCTCAGCGGCCCTTCGTCGCGTCTGGATCGAAGGCTATTGGCTCAGTAAAAGTAGCCGTTAGAAGGTCTAAGTCGCCGTAACCATCGAAAAAACTGTAGGCTTCGATCATCTCTGCGTAGCCGTTTTTGACATAGAGCATGAACTCTAAAGGATAGGCGTCTGGTCCTACTTCGGAGCGAACCCATCCCCCGGGGCTGATGGTGACCGCGGCTGGCGGCAATGCTCTGTTCACGCTGAACTCAGTGTAGAAGCCAACCCCTGTGAAATCGCGAGCGGAGACCTCAGCCGTCTTCAACTGCTCAACAAGAGCATGACTTTCATCGGGGCTGACCTGCTCTGCCAGAACGACAGCGACGGCCATCTCAAGGGCAGATAGCTGCTTCATTGCACCAGCTTAGGTTCGTGAGGGCTGTCCGCCAAGGTCTGCTTTCCATTCTTAGCTGTCCTTCGCCAAGTCCGTCCCTCGCAGAACTCCGTTGATTCACCTCACCCGATCAATTCCCACGCCGCCGCCCGCGCCGCGTCGGTGATCTCGGCACCCGCCAGCATCCGCGCGATCTCCTCCTGCCTCGCCTGATCGGTCAGTGTATCCACCGAGGTCCGGGTCTCGCCGCCGACCTCCGCCTTGCGGACCTTCCAGTGGGCGTGGCCCTTGGCGGCGACTTGCGGGCTGTGGGTGACGACCAGGACCTGGGCTCCCTCGGCCAGGCGTTTCAGGCGCAGGCCCACGGCCTCGGCCACGGCGCCGCCGACGCCCTGGTCCACCTCGTCGAAGATCATCACCGGCTGGGCCGCCCCGCCGCGCTCGGCCAAGGAGGCCTTCATGGCCAGGGCGAAGCGGGCCAGTTCGCCGCCCGAGGCGATGGCGTCCAGCGGGCCGAAGGCGGTCCCGGCGTTGGTGGCGACCTCGAACCGCACCGCCTCGGCGCCGTCCCGCCCGCGCCGGTCCTGCGGCAGCGGCTCCAGCGTCACGCGGAACCGCGCCCGCTCCAGCTTCAGCGGCGTCAGTTACGCCTGAACCGCCTCGGCCAGCCGGTCGCCCGCCGCGCGCCGCGCCGCGCTCAGCACCGCCGCCGCCGCGTCATAGGCTGTCCGCGCCGCCGCCGATTCGGCCTCGGCCGCCTTCAGCGCCTCGGCCCCGTCCTCGATCAGGCGAAGCTGGTCGCGGAACTTCACCCGCTGCGCCGGCAGGGCGTCCACGGTCACGTTCAGCTTGCGGGCGGCGGCGCGCAGGGCGAACAGGCGTTCTTCGGCCTTGTCCAGCTTGCCCGGCTCGAACTCGAAGGCGTCCGCCGCCGCGGCCACCGCCGCCCCGGCCTCGGTCGCCTCGACCCGCGCCCGGTCGATGGCCTCGCTCGCCGCCGCCAGTCGCGCGATCACCGGATGCCCCTCCCCGGCCCCCGACTGCACCGCCCGCGTCCGCGCGTGCTCCACCGCCCGGAACGCCTGGGCCAGTTTCTGCGACAGCGCATCGCCGCCCAGCGAATCCCGCGCCGAGGCCAGGTCCGCCAACGCCTTTTCCGCCGCCCCCAGGATGGCCCGCTCGCCCGCCAGGTCCGCCTCCTCGCCCTCGCGCGGGTCCAGCCGGTCCAGTTCGGCCAGGGATTCGCTCAGCTCTTCAAAACGCGCCCGCGCCGTCTCGGCCTCGGCCCGCAGTTGCGCCAGCGCGCCCTCGGCCGCCTTCAGCCGCTCATGCGCCGTCGCCACCGCGCCGCGCTCGGCCGCCAGCCCGCCATAAACGTCCAGCATCCCCCGGTGCGTCCGGGGGTCCAGCAGACCGACGGTCTCGTGCTGACCATGCACCTCGACCAGCCGCGCGCCGATCTCGCGCAGGGCCGTGACCCCCGCCGGCTGGTCGTTGACCCACGCCCGGCTGCGTCCGTCGGCCGACAGCGCGCGGCGCAGGATCAGGTCCTCGCCCGGCGCCGCCTCGAAACCGCGCTCATTCAGGAATTCGATCAGGCCCGCATCGTCCGGGGCGGCGAACACCGCCGTGGCCACCGCCTGTTTTGCGCCCGCGCGCACCAGCGCCGCGTCGCCGCGCCCGCCCAGCGCCAGGCCCAGAGCGTCCAGAATGATGGATTTGCCCGCGCCAGTCTCGCCGGTCAGCACGGTCAGGCCGGGCCCGATCTTGAGATCCAGGGCCTCGACCAGCACCACGTCGCGAATCGACAGACTTGCGAGCATCACACTCCGTCCGGCGGCCAGGTCGGCCGTCATCCGTGGAACGGGACGGGAACGTCCCCTGCCCGAACTAGCAGATTCGCGCGGTTTTAGCCGTTCCCGCCGGGAATCAGGCGGCGAAGCCAGCTGCGGTTCTCGCCCTCGGGCTCGACCTCGGGCCGCGCGCCGTCATTGGTCAACAGCACATAGGCGTCCTGATACCAGCGGCTGCCCGGATAGTTGTGGCCCAGCACGGAGCCGTTGCGGGTGGCTTCCTCGTCCAGGCCCAGGGTCAGATAGAGCTCAACCAGACGATAAAGCGCCTCGGGCGTGTGCGAGGTGCGCTGGAATTCCGGATTGTCGATGACGGTGCGATAGCGGTTGATGGCCGCCAGGGGCTGGGCCTGGCGCTGATACCAGCGGCCGATGGCCATCTCCTTGCCCGCCAGCTGGTCGTTGACCATGTCGATCTTGATTCGGGCGTCGGCGGCGTAGGGCGTGTCGGGATAACGGCGCTCGACGTCGCGCAGGGCCAACAGCGCCTGGCCGGTCGAGGCCTGGTCACGGCCCACGTCCACGATCTGCTCGAAGAAACAGACGCCCTTCATATAGAAGGCGTAGGAGGCCGAAGGGCTGCCCGGATAGAGCTGGATGAAGCGGTCGGCGTTGGCGATGGCGTCCTGATAACGTCCGGCGCGGTAATGGGCGTACATCTGCATCAGAATGGCCCGGCGCGACCATTCCGAGAACGGATGCTGGCGCTCCACCTCCTGGAAGTAGGCGACGGCGTCCATCCAGCGCGACTGCTGCAGCCGCTGATAGCCGGCGTTGTAGAGCAGGTCGACCGGACGCTCCTCATAGACCAGTTGAGGCCGGTCCTGACGCCCGGCGCAGGCGGACAGGGCCGTAACCGCCGCGAGCGCGACGCACAGGGCGCCGACACGGGTCGTCATTCCGGAACGCGATTTCCTGAGAAGCAAAGTCCGACCTCACATGGTTGCGCCCGCCCCCGGCGGCCGCTGAATAGACAGTCAGCGCTTCTACACCAGCGTTTTGATCGCGCCAATGCGGAGGCTGCGGGTTGCTCGCGGCGTCCCGACTGATAGAAGGCGCCACGACTAATGGCGCCGATGACGGCGAAAGGATGACAGTCCATGAAGCTGCTGGCTGGAAACTCCAACCGCACCCTGGCCCAGGCCATCGCCGACCACCTGGACGCCCCCCTCACCCGCGCCCAGGTCAAGCGCTTCGCGGACAACGAGGTCTTCGCCGTCATCGACGAAAACGTGCGCGGCGAGGACGTCTTCATCATCCAGTCGACCAGCTATCCGGCCAACGACAACCTGATGGAGTTGCTCATCATCACCGACGCCCTGGTGCGGGCCTCGGCGCGGCGCATCACGGCGGTCATGCCCTATTTCGGCTATGCGCGTCAGGACCGGAAGACCGGCGGACGCACCCCCATCTCGGCCAAGCTGGTGGCCAACCTCATCACCCGCGCCGGCGCGGACCGGGTGCTGACCATGGATCTGCATGCGGGCCAGATCCAGGGCTTCTTCGACATCCCGACCGACAACCTGCTGGCCACCCCCGTCCTGGCCCAGGATATCCGCGAGAACTATCAGAAGACGTCGGAGCTGATGATCGTCTCGCCCGACGTGGGCGGCGTGGTGCGGGCGCGGTCCCTGGCCAAGCGCCTGGACGCCGACCTGGCCATCGTCGACAAGCGCCGCCCCAAGGCGGGCGAGAGCGAGGTCATGAACATCATCGGCGATGTAGAGGGGCGCCGCTGCATCCTGTTCGACGACATCGTCGATTCGGGCGGCACCCTGGTGAACGCGGCCGAGGCCCTGATCGAGAAGGGCGCCACCGACGTGGCCGCCTACATCACCCACGGCGTGCTGTCCGGCCCGGCGGTCGACCGGGTCGAGAATTCGGCGCTCAAGGAGCTGGTCATCACCAACTCCATCGAACAGCCGATGGAAGTGAGCAACAGCAGCCGCATCCGTCAGGTCAGCGTGGCGCCCCTGATCGGCGAAGCCATCCGGCGCATCGCCAATGAGGAGTCCGTCTCCAAGCTGTTCGATTAACGGTCGAAAAACCAAATCGGGGGCGGTATAAGGGCTGTTGATGTCCGGACGCCGGTTTTGGGGGGCGTCTCGCGTCCAGTTGGTGAGGATCGCTTGATGCATCAGGCTCTCGTTCGTCGTGGCCTCGGCGTGGCCGCCGTCCTGTCCGCCCTTGTTCTGGTCAGCTGCGAGACGCCTGAGCCCGAACCCCCGCCTCCGCCGCCTCCGCCCCCGCCGCCGCCGGCCCTGGCGCTGAACAGCGGCGTGTCCGAAGCCGCCTCGATCTATGTGGCCTTCATGCGCGAGGCCCGGGACATCGACCCCGCCATCACCGACGCCGCCACGATCGAGAGGATCATGAATCGCGGCGCGGCCTATGAATCCAATCAGCTGTCGCGCGGCATGATCGCCTACGGCGCCATCCTGGCCCTGCAATCCCCGGCCTTCGTCGAGGGCGTGCGCGGCTTCGTCACTGACCCCGGCCAGCGCCGCCAGGTCATCGACCGCATCGTGGCCGATCCGGCCTATGCCGCCCAGTTGCCGGGCGCTGCGGACGCCGCCGGATTGATCGTCTCGACCCTTCGCGCCGATTCGGAGGCGCTGGCCGCCATCGCTCACACGGTGTCCGAGGACGCCTACACCATTCAGGAGCGCAACGATCCGCGCCGTCGCTGGGCGCAGCAGGCCGTGCCGGACCGCAGTTCCCGCCTGGAGACGATCCGCGCTCTGTCGGAGGCTCAGATGTCGCCTTCGGCCGAGGATGCGCTGCGCCTGTTCGCCGCGGCTCATGACGGCAGCCTGGGCGTCAGCGCCGATGATCTTCAGCCCCCCTACACCCCGGTCGTGGCCAACAGCCTGGCCATTGCGGCCCTGGCGGCCCTGGGGGCGGGAGGCGACGATTGGCGGGCCAACATCGAGGCCCTGACATTGGAGCGCAACAGCCAGTTCTGCCTCAGCATGTCGAAGCTGAACCTGTATCAGTGCATCGCCGCAGCCCGGCCGCACTATGAGCACATCTTCTGCGCCGGGCGGCATGTGATCGGCGATCTGGCCACCTGCACGGCCCGGTCCATCACGCCGGCTCCGATCACCCTGCCGACCACCCTGGCCCAGTCCACGCCGGTCGCTGCGGACGCCGCCGCGACCTCGACCGAAGCCATCGAGGACGGGACCGCGTCTCCGAACTGAGCGAAATCCGAGCCTGGTCGGACACGGCCCGGCTCGGCCCTTCGTCCGGCAGGCGGGGCCGGATGCGCCGCACCCTTTCCGACAGGGATGGTTGCGCTTCAGGGGCGAAGCGTGTAATGACCCGCGCTCTTGAATTCGAGGGTTTCGACCCCCGCCGCGCGGGCCCTTTTTGCGCGGCGGTTTTGTTATTGAGGCGAGCCTGATGGCTGAGATCATTCTGAACGTGGATGTCCGCAAGGACGTGGGAACCGGCGGCGCCCGCGCCGCGCGCCGTGAAGGCTCCGTGCCCGGCGTGCTGTACGGCGGCGACGCGGCCCCCGTGGCCATCTCGGTGAACGAGAAGGACTTCCGCAAGTCCCTCTACACCGGCAAGCTGCTGGGCCACCTGGTGACCCTGAAGTACGGCGCGGAGACCCAGCCGGTCATCGCCAAGGACGTGCAATTCGACCCCGTGTCGGATCGTCCGCTGCACTTCGACCTGATGCGCGTCAACGTGAAGGACGAGATCAAGATCTCGATCCCGGTTCAGTTCATCAATCACGAGGAATGCGCCGCGTTCCGCCAGGGCGGTTCGCTGGAAGTGGTTCGCCACGACGTCGAGATCATGGTCCGTGCGGATCGCATTCCCTCTGCACTGGTGGTCGACCTCGCCGGTCGCCAGATGGGCGACGCCATCCGCATGTCGGACATCGCCCTGCCCGAAGGCGCCCACGCCGTCATCGCTGATCGTGACTTCATGATCGCCTCGATCAAGGTGTCCTCGGCCGCCCAGTCCGAAGCCGCCGACGAAGCCGCTGAAGCCGCCGCCGAAGCCGCCGCGCCGGAAGCCGTCGCCGAAGCGGAAGAAAAATCGGAAGACTGATCCCGCCTTCCGGGTTGGAAATTCGAGACGGCCCCTTTCGGCGACGGAAGGGGCCGTTTCCACATCTGGGCTAGACTGACGCCATGCTGATTCTCGCCGGCCTGGGCAATCCGGGCGACCGATACCGGAACAACCGCCACAACATCGGCTTCATGGCCGCCGACGCCATCGCGCGCCGCTGGCGCTTCGGGGCCGAGCGGGCCAAGTTTCAGTCCGTGGTGTCTGAGGGCCTGATCGAGACGCCGAAGGGCGATGTCCGCGCCCTGCTGATGAAGCCCCAGACCTACATGAACGAGAGCGGCCGCGCCGTGGGCGAGGCGGTGCGGTTCTACAAGCTGAACCCCGCCGAGGTGATCGTCTTTCATGACGAGATCGACCTGGCGCCGGGCCGGTTCCGCATGAAGACCGGCGGCGGCGCGGCCGGCCAGAACGGCGTGCGCTCCCTCATCAGCCAGATCGGCCCGGATTTCCGCCGCGCGCGCCTGGGCATCGGACACCCGGGCGACAAGCATCTGGTGCACGCCCATGTGTTGTCGGACTTCCACAAGGCCGAACAACCGTGGCTCGAGGCCCTGCTGAACGCCGTCGCCGACGCCCTGCCCTTCGCCGCCATGGGCGACGACGAGCGCTACCAGGGCGAAGTCCTGCGCCTCGCCCCCGCCCCCAAGTTCAGCCCGAGGCAGGCGGCGAAAGAATAACCCTCTCCCGATAGAGGTCTTTGCGTAACGGCTGACGGCTCGAAATTTCCCGCTCATCCCCGCGAACGCGGGGACCCAGTTCTGTCCAGCCTGACGCCTGCGCTTCAGGACTTGCGAGCGGCGAATGATCCTCACCCGCTGCAACACCCAAAGCACTGGGTCCCCGCGTTCGCGGGGATGAGCGGAGATGAGAATTACGCAAAGGTCTCCCAACGGGAGAAGGTAAAGCGGCTCACCGCTTTCCGATCGCCGCCATGAACACCTCGGACGAATTCTTGCGGCTGGCTTCGGGCTTGATGAATTTCACCGTCTCGAACTCGGCCCGCAGGCGGTTCATCAGATCGCCCAGGTCCGCGCCCTGGAACGCCTTGGTCACGAACGATCCGCCCGGCTTCAGATAGGTGATGGCGAAATCCGCCGCCGCTTCGATCAAGAGGACGATCTTCATGTGGTCGGTCTTGCGATGCCCCACGGTGTTGTGCGCCATGTCCGACAGCACCAGGTCCGGCGGCCCGCCCAGCAGTTCGATCAGCCGCTCGCCCACGCCGGGATCGGTGAAGTCCGCCTCGATCAGCTCGGCGCCCGGGATCGGCTCGATGGGCAACAGGTCCACGCCCGCCACGGCCGCCGCGCCGCGTTTCAGCGCCACCTGAACCCAGCCGCCGGGCGCCGCGCCCAGGTCGATCACCCGCGAGCCCGGCCGGATCAGTTTCAGCCGGTCGTCGATTTCGGTCAGCTTGAAGGCCGCGCGGCTGCGCCATCCCTCGGCGCGCGCCCGTTCCGAGAACTTGTCCGCCAGCTGGCGCTTGATCCATTCCTGGCTGGACAGGGATTTCTTGTCGGCCGTGCGGATCTTCTGACCCATGCCGCGCCCCGCCGCCGTGCCCCCGGTGGGCGGGCGCACCATGCGGCGGCGTTCGGGCGATTTTTCATCCTGGCTCATGAACGCTCCATAGCCCTCGCGCGCTTCAACCGCTATGACCACGCGGATTTTAGAATGGAGCGCCCCAATGGCCGAGACCCTGACCTTCACCCTGGACACCGGCGCCGGCACGGGCGACGTGGTCATCAAACTGCGGCCCGACCTGGCGCCCGGCCATGTCGAGCGCATCACCGAGCTGGCGGCCGAGGGCTTCTATGACGGCGTGGTGTTCCACCGCGTCATTCCCGGCTTCATGGCCCAGGGCGGCGATCCCACGGGCACCGGGACGTCCGGTTCCTCCAAGCCGAACCTGAAGGCCGAGTTCAGCCGTGAGCCGCACGTGCGCGGCGTGTGTTCGATGGCCCGCACCTCGGACCCCAACAGCGCCAACAGCCAGTTCTTCATCTGCTTCGACGACGCCACCTTCCTGGACGGCCAGTACACCGTCTGGGGCCAGGTCACCGAGGGCATGGAGCACGTCGACGCCCTGCCCAAGGGCGAACCGCCCCGCGCCCCCGGCAAGATCGTCAAGGCGACGGTGGCCTGACGCGAACTTCTCCTCCCCATTACTTGGGATGGGGAGGTGGCGCGGGCGCGACTCAGCGCCCGTGACGGAGGGGGCGGCTCGGTGTTTGACGGTGTTCAGCAGAACCACCGAGACGGCTAACCAACCCCTCCACCGCTTCGCGGTCCCCCTCCCCACGCCGTGGGGAGGAGATCGTCTCAGTCCCCCATCCACCAGCGGAACCGCTGACCTTCGAACACCCGACCGCCGACGGTCAGGGTTCCGGTCAGCACCGGCGCCTCGCTTCCGCCCAGGTTGCGCTGGGCCGTCTCCAGGGCGTCGGCGTCCAGGGCGCCTTCGAAGCTCACCTGTCCGACACCCGGCGCCTGTCCCCGGAAGCGCACCCGCTCGTCAGTGACCTCATAGGCCTCCGGCAGCACCCGCGCGGTCACCGTGTGATATTCGCCGCCCAGCTCATTGGTCCCGGTCGGGCTGGACACATCATCGAATTGCAGCATCACCGGCCCATAGGTTTCGGGCCGCTCGCCGCCTTCCCAGGCACTGAACCCGGCCGTGTCAGACATGGCGATGTGATGCAGGCGCCAGTTTCCGGCCTGAATCGCCGTCATAGGCAGGTAGTAGCCGGACAGGTCCACGCTCTGTTCATGCCGGAACCCCGCCAGGGCCGTTTCCGCCCCCTGTTCCGGCCGATGGGCATCCTCCGCCGGACGCTCGCAAGCTGTGGCGGCCAGGGCCGCTAGACCGGCCAGAATGGCGTTGCGCATGGTCGTTCTCCCCAGTGGTCAGCGCGACAGGCCCTGGTCCAGCGCCCGGAACGCCGTGACGATCAGCTCCGTCGCGGCAATGAAGCCCGCCGGATCCACGTTCTCATAATCGTCCGTCGGCTCATGATAATCCGGATGGAAATCCACGCCGAAATAGACGAACGGCAGGCCTGCCCGGTGGAAGACCGCGTGGTCCGAGGCGTTGACCCAATTATTCGCCCCTGTCTCACCCGGCGAATCCTTGCCCAGCACCAGTCGCACCCGGCCGATCGGCTGGATGGGCTCCAACAGCGGGCGCAGCTGCGGATTCTGCCACGTCCCCGTGGCCCACAGGTATCCGTCATCCACCCGCGCGGTCATGTCCAGATTGACGTTCAGGGCGATGGAGTCCACCGGCACGGGCGGGCGCTGCACGAACTGGTCCGCGCCCAGCAGGCCCCGCTCCTCGCCGTCCAGGGCGACGAACAGCACCGAATGGCGCGGCGCCTGAACCTTCAGCCGGGCCGCCAGCTCCAGCATCGAGGCGACGCCCGAGGCGTTGTCGTCCGCGCCGTTGTAGATGCGGCCCTGATAGGTTCCCATGTGGTCATAGTGGGCGGTCACCACGATGTAGCGATCCGGCCGCTCCGTTCCCCGGATCAGGCCCACCACGTTCACCCCATCATAGTTCACGGCGCCGATGCGGCTGCGGTTCGGCGCGCTCCAGGGCTGCAGACGGCCGGTCAGAGGCGCCTCGACTCCCAGGGCCTCCAGCCGCGAGACGATGTAGTCGCGCGCCCGTTCGCCGCCGGGTGACCCGGTGTCGCGCCCGGCCATGTCGTCATGGGCCAGGATGCGCAGGTCCTCCAGCAACTGCCGTGACGCCTCGGGGATCGCCGGCGCCTCGACGACCTGGATCGGCGCGGGCGCGGGGGGCTGGGTCGCCCAGCAGGCGCTCAGCATCAATCCGGTGACGGCGGCGGCGAGGATGGGGCGTAGGCGCATCGGGAACTCCGTAAGGCTTTGCTCCGCTCTAGACCATTTTTTCTTCAGGTCGAATCGACCTGACTCCAGAAAATGGTCCAGTTTCAAAGCGGAGCGGAATCTGAGCCCAGTCGGACAGCGCCCGACTGGACCGATTCCGCTCTAGCGTCTCGAACGCGGCCCGTCAGCTAAACGAAGCGTCATGTGCGGCTGAACGATGACGACGCCCGCCCGGCCCTCTAGATTGCGCCTCCGCCACCGGACGAATCCCTGATGCCCGAAACCCGCGTCGAAGACCTGAGCGAAGCCGAAGCGGCCGAGGAAGTGCAACGCCTGGCCGAGGCCATCGCCCACCATGACCTGCTGTATCACGGCCAGGACGCGCCCGAGATCAGCGATGCGGACTATGACGCCCTCAAGATCCGCAACGCCGCCATAGAGGCGCGTTTCCCGCATCTGGTCAGCCCCGATTCGCCGTCCCTGCGTGTCGGCGCGCCCGCCTCGACCCAGTTCGCGCCAGTGCGCCACGGCGTGCCCATGCTGTCGCTCGACAACGCTTTTTCCGAAGGCGAGGTGCGCGACTTCGTCGCCCGCGTGGCCCGTTTCCTGAAACTGCCGGGCGACGAGCCGGTGGCCTTCACGGTGGAGCCCAAGATCGACGGCCTGTCCGCCAGCCTGCTCTATGTGGACGGTGTGCTTCAGGTGGGCGCCACGCGCGGCGACGGCCGCACGGGCGAGGACGTCACCGCAAATTTGCGCACCCTCTCAGAAATCCCTGCGCGCCTGTCCGGCGACGGCTGGCCCGACCGCATCGAGATCAGAGGCGAGGTCTATGCGCCGAACGCCGCCTTCGACGCTTTCAATGCGGCGGCGGAAGCGGAGGGCAAGCGCACCTACGCCAACCCCCGCAACTTCGCGGCGGGCTCTCTGCGCCAGAAGAACCCGGCGATCACGGCGCAAAGGCCCCTGCGCTTCTTCGCCTACGCCTGGGGCGAAGCCTCCGCCGATTTCGCAAGCAGCCAGTGGGAGGCGGTGCAGAAGCTGAAGGCCTGGGGCTTTTGCATCAACGACCGGGCGCGGCGGATCGAGGGCGCGGACGAACTGCTGGCCTTCTATCGCAGGCTGGAGGCTGACCGGGCGACGCTCGGCTATGACATCGACGGGGTGGTCTACAAGGTGGACCGCCTGGACTGGCAGAAGCGTCTGGGCTTCGTGGCGCGCAGCCCCCGCTGGTCCATCGCGCACAAATTCCCGGCCCAGCAGGCGACCACGGTGCTGGAGGGCATCGACATCCAGGTGGGGCGCACCGGGGCGCTGACGCCGGTGGCGCGGCTGCATCCCGTCACGGTCGGCGGGGTCGTGGTGCGAAACGCCACCCTGCACAACGAAGACGAGATCGAACGGCTGGACGTCCGCATCGGCGACACAGTGACGCTGCAACGAGCCGGCGATGTGATTCCGCAGATCCTGGGCATTGTCCCCGACAAGCGGCGGCCGGACGCGGTCCCGTTCGTGTTCCCTGACCATTGCCCGGTTTGCGGTTCCGAAGCCGTGCGTGAGGGCGACGAGGTCAAGCGGCGCTGCACCGGGGGCCTGATCTGCGACGCCCAGATCATCGAACGGCTGAAGCATTTTGTCAGCCGCCGCGCTTTTGACATTGAGGGTCTTGGAGAAAAACAGCTCATAGCCTTCCACGGTCGCGGCTGGATCAACGAACCGGCCGACATCTTCCGCCTGGCCCGCGACGAGGAAAAACTGACGGTCTTGCGCGCCGAGGACGGCTATGGCGAGACCAGCGTCGCCAATCTTGTGGCCGGGATCGAGGCGCGCCGCCGGATCGAACTGGATCGTTTCCTGTTCAGCCTGGGCATTCGGGATATCGGCGAACAGACCTCGCTCATCCTGGCCAGATCATTCGACGACTGGGACGACCTGAAAACGGCCTGTCTGGCCGCCAGCCGGGGCGTTCCCACCGAAGCCTGGACCCGCCTGTCGGAGGCTCACGCCATATCGCCGCGCGTTCTGGCCCTGATGGCCGAAGCCGCCGCGCCCGCCGACGATCCGTGGCCCGATGCGCCGCTGGATCAGAAGATCGCCCTGGCCTTTCCCGGCATGGCGGCGCCCGCCCGACGCGCCCTGGCGGAGCTGGCCGGCGACTGGCCGGGCGTCGCGCAATGGGCCCGCGTGGCCCGCGAGGAAGGGCCGTCCGAAATCCTGAACCACATCGCCGGAATCTCGGGCGTCGGCCCGGTGGCGGCGCGGCAACTGGCGCGCTTCTTCCACGAACCGCACAATCTGGCCGTCGTCGCCGCGCTGGAGGCGCAACTGGACCGGATCGAGCCGGTCGAGCGCCCCGCCGCCGACACGCCCGTTTCCGGCAAGACCGTGGTCTTCACCGGTGCGCTGGAGCGCTTCACCCGCGACGAAGCCAAGGCGCGCGCCGAAAGCCTGGGCGCCAAGGTCTCCGGCTCGGTGTCCAAGAAGACCGACTATGTGGTCGCCGGTCCCGGCGCGGGCTCAAAGCTCAAGGACGCCGAGAAACACGGCGTCACGGTGCTGACCGAAGACGAGTGGCTGACGCTGATCGGCGGCTGAAGCTGTCAGTTCGAAGCGTTCATGGCCCGAATCGTGGGCGTGACGTCCAGGGCGTTCGGCACGATGGATGGCGCACGGAGCTTCAGATGCGCGAACATGGTGCGGGCGCCGTCCAGGTCGTCCTGGGCCATGGGGCGCAAAGGCCCCTGCCCGTCCCGCACGCCGGGCAGGATGGTCAGGGTGACGCTGTTCATGACATTGCCGCCGATCATGTGGAACAGGCCCGCCGCCTCGTCCACCCGCACCACGACGTCGCAGTGAAGCGGCGCATATTCACCCGTGTCGCGGCGCCGGTCGGCCAGCGTCCGGTAGCCGGCTGATCCGCGCGCATTGCACAGCAGATCGCCCGGCTCGATGACGGCCTCGCCCGCGTCGTGGGCCACGAATGCGGCCTGGGGCGCGCCGCCGTCCCGCGCCCGGATCGCCTGGTCGATATAGACCCGGTGCGAGATGTCCCGCTGGAACTGACCCATGTCGCCCAGCCCCGCCTCGCACATGACCCAACTGATGAAGGCGGCCGACCATGGCTGGGTCCAGCCGATCGACTGGTCCGTGCGCCGCCACTCGCGGTTCTGGTCGGCGATGACGCGGGCGCCGTCCGGCGTGGCGGACCAGTAGCCGGCCACCGAGGCGCTCACCCGCTCGCGCGCCTCCCCGTCCCCGAAGCGCAGCATGTGACGCGCCTGGCGCGGCCCCGGGCGGCGCGGGTTCAGCGCCTCGGGCACGATCCCGTCCGGCAGTCGCCCCGCCTCCACCGGCCGGGCGTCGAGGGTCTGGAAGCCGAAGAAAGCCCACTCCTGAACCGCCACGTCCACGATGCGCCGCCGCGCCCATTCTGTGGGTCCGACACGGCAGGCCGCCTGAACCACCCGCATGTCCCCTCGCCCGCCCGCCACCCGCTCGGACGGCGGGATCACGTCGAAGACGTCGCGCGGCAGCCGCGCCGTCTGCGCCTGAACCGGCGCGGCCAGCGTGAGCGCCAGGATCGCGGCTACAGGGGCGCGCACGCGGCCTCCAGCCAGACGCGGACCTCGCCGTCGACGTGCGGGCCGATCTTCTCCAGCACCTCGGCATGATAGGCGTCCATATAGGCGCGTTCGTCCGGGGTCAGCAGACCGACCTCGATCAGGCTGCGGTCGATGGGGGCGAAGGTCAGGGTCTCGAAGCCGTGCATGGGGCGCTCGCCGCCTTCGATGGGCGCGGCGGGCGTGACCACCTGCAGGTTCTCGATGCGGATGCCCCAGTGGCCGGGCTTGTAGTAGCCGGGCTCGTTGGAGACGATCATGCCGTCCAGAAGCGGTTGGGTGTTCACCGCCTTGGCGATGCGCTGCGGCCCCTCATGGACGCCCAGATAGCTGCCGACGCCGTGGCCCGTTCCGTGGTCGTAATCCAGCCCTGCCATCCACATGGGCAGGCGCGCCAGGGCGTCGATCTGATGCCCCGTCGTTCCGGCGGGGAAGCGCGCCACGGTCATGGCGATGTGCCCTTTCAGCACCCGCGTGAAGCGGTCTTTCTGTTCCGCCGTGGGCTCACCGACCGCCATGGTGCGGGTGATGTCGGTGGTGCCGTCCAGATACTGGCCCCCGCCGTCCACCAGCAGCAGCGAGCCGCGTTCGATCCGGCGGATGGTGCTGTTGACGGGCTTGTAGTGCGGCAGGGCGCCGTTCGGCCCGGCCCCGGCGATGGTGTCGAACGACAGATCCTTGAGCGCGCCCGTCGCTTCGCGGAAACCTTCCAGCTTTTCGACGACGGCGCGTTCGTCCGGCAGCGTCTCCTGCGCCTCGGTCGCCACCCAGTGCAGGAACCGCGCGATGGCCGCGCCGTCGCGGATGTGGGCCTGACGGGCGCCCTCGATCTCCACCGCGTTCTTGGTGGCGCGCGGCAGGGCGCAGGGATCGGCGGCGCGCACGACGATCGCGCCCGCGTCTTTCAACTGGTCGAAATACCACGCTGAGGACTGGGCCGGATCGATCAGGACGCGCTTGTCTTTCAGATCGGCCACGGCGCCGGGCAGATCGTCGGGCGTCTCCAGCGACACCTGGTTGCCCAGCCACGACGGCAGGTCCTCGGTGACCTTGGCCGGGTCCAGGAACAGGCGCGCGGTCCCGTCCGCGTTCAGGATCGCCTGGGCCAGCGGCAGGGGCGAACGGATCACATCGCCGCCCCGTACATTGAACAGCCAGGCGATGGACGACGGTGCGGTCAGCACGGCGGCGTCGGCGCCCGCCTCGGCCAGCCCGTGGCCCAGCCGCGCGCGCTTGGACGCGCTGGACTCCCCGGCGAACGTCTCCGGATGCGGGACCACCGGCGCCTGCGGCTGCGGCGGACGATCCGCCCAGGCGGCGTCCAGGGGATTGACGGCCACTGGCTTCAGTTCGGCGCCCGCCTTCCCGGCCGCGCGCTTCAGGCCGATCAGGGCGTCGGGGCTATGCAGGCGCGGATCGTATCCGATCACCGCACCCTTCGGGGCCTGCGACAGATAGGTCGGCACGTCCTCCGGATAGGACAGAATCTCGAACTGGTCCGCGTCCACCTGCGCCCGCACCTGCACGGTGTAACGGCCGTCGGCGAAGACCGCCGCGCGGTCCTTCATCACCACCCCGGCGCCTGCCGAGCCGGTGAAGCCGGACAGCCACGCCAGCCGGTCGTTGGCGGCGGGCAGATATTCGTTCTGATGCTCGTCCTCGTGCGGCACGAGGAAGCCGTCCAGCCCCTGCGCCGCCAGTTGCTCGCGGACCAGCGGAAGGTGCTTCGCGCCGAAGGACGGGTCGGTGGTTTCGTCGAAGGATTGTCTCATGGGCGCATGACTTACGCCCATCAATGCCCGGCTTCTACCCCATCCGGCGCAGCACCAGGGCGCTCCACGCATCGCGGTGGATGCGGCGCTCCAGATGGAACCCGCGCGACAGATAGGCCGCCGTGACGCGCCGCTCCTGGGTCCGCAACAGGCCCGACAGAATGGCCACCCCGCCGATCCTCAGCGAGATCTTGATGTCCTGCGCCAGGGCCACCAACGGCGGCGCCAGGATGTTGGCGAACACCAGGTCATAGGGCCCATGGCCGCGCACGGCCTGGTCGTTCAGGCCCGAGGCGTGGACGAAGCGGGCCTGGGCGCCGTTCAGCCTGGCGTTCTCATTGGCGATGCGCACGGACGGCGCGTCGATGTCGGTGCCCAGCGCCACGGCGCTGCCTGTCTTCGCCGCCGCGATGGCCAGCACGCCGGTGCCCGCCCCCACGTCCAAAACCCGCCCGAACCGCTCGCGCTTGAGCAGTTCGTCGAAGGCGATCAGGCAACCGACCGTGGTGCCGTGATGCCCCGTGCCGAACGCGGCGCCCGCGTCGATCATCAGATTGACCGTATTGACCGGCACCCGCCCCTCGTCGTGGGCGCCGTAAACGAAGAACCGCCCCGCCCGTACCGGCGGCAGGCCCGACAGCGACATGGCCAGCCAGTCCGCATCGGCCAGTTTCTCTACCTGCACACGCAGGCCGTCGTGCTCGCGCAGGCGGGCGGCGAAACCGTCGGCTTCCTCAGCGCTGGTGGGAAAGGCGTCGATGCGCCAGACGCCCTTGTCCTCGTCCTCTTCCAGGATCGAGTAGGTCACGCCCTCCAGCATGGGGTCGGCGTCGATCCCGGCGGCGGCGGCCTCGGCGACTTTTCGCGCGCCACGCGCAATTATTTGAACAGCGGACTCGGACATTTCTCAAACATGGGTATGGTGTGGAATCGCAGACATGAGGAGCGCGCCCCCGCGCGCTCGTATCACCGAGGGGTCGGGGAATACATGGCCAAGAGTCCTACAACGTCGAAAACCACCGCCGCCAGGAAGCCTGCGGCGGCCAAGTCCACTGCGGCGAAGAAACCCGCCGCCAAGGCCGCCGCGCCCAAGCCGGCCGCGAAACCGAAGACGACGGCCGCCAAGGCGCCGGCCAAGTCCACGGCGAAGACTGCGGCGAAGCCCGCCGCCAGCAAACCCGCCGCCAAGAGCACGGCGAAGGCTGCGCCCAAGGCGACGACCGCCCGCAAGCCTGCCGCCCGCGCCGCCGCCAAGCCCAGAACGGCCTCCGCCGCCAAGGC
>JAEZCL010000156.1 GCA_023433585.1 Pseudomonadota bacterium | reverse complement strand
GCTCCTACGCCACCGACCTGGAGAAGGGCGGCATCAGCGTGCGCCTGGTCGCGCTCGGCCACGCCGAGTACTACCAGTTCCTGCGCGACCCGGCCAACGCCCGCGCCGGCGCCTGGGACATCTCCGCCCCGTCCTGGACGCCCGACTGGTTCGGCCCGAACGGGCGCACCTACGTCCAGCCGATGTTCCAGACCAACACGTCCCGCGGCACCAGCAACTACGGCGGTTACAGCAATCCGGAGGTCGACCGGCTGATCGAGGAGGCGCTCGGCGCCACCGACCGGGCCCGCGCCACCGAACTGTGGCACCAGGTCGACCTGTGCGTCATGCGGGACGCCGCGATCGTGCCGATCCTCGTGCACGCCCCGACCATCCCGCACCGCAAGGGCCGGCGGGTCCGCAACGCGATCGCCATGCCCACGGTGGACCGCTGGTTCGACCTGTCCAACCTCTGGCTGGAGGAGTCCGCATGACCACGGCAGACGCATCGACGGACCTCGGACTGATCCCCGGCGCGGACCGCCCGCGCCGCGGCGGCACGCTCACCCTGGTCGGCGCGGGCGACGTCGACCACCTCGACCCGGCGCTGGCGTACCACACGGTGACCCGGGGGATCGTCCGCGCGTACACCCGGCAGCTGGTCACCTACCCGTCGACCCGCGACCACCGGCGGGCCGGGGACCTGGTGCCGGACCTGGCGGTGGCGGCGGACGGGCCGTACGACGCCGAGGGCCGCCGCTACCGGTTCACGCTGCGCGACGGGCTGCGCTGGGACCTGCCCAACGGACCCCGGCCGTTGACCGCCGCCGACGTGGTACGCGGCATCAAGCGGCTGGCCCACCCGATGGCGCCCAGCCCCGGCCTGCCCTACTACCTGAGCACCGTCGAAGGGCTTGCCGAGTTCCGCGACGACCTGCTCACCCTGCCCCGCGACCTCAACGTGGTGGCGCCCTACCTGGAGGCCGCCGAGGTGCCCGGGCTGCGGGTGCTCGACGACCGGACGGTGGAGCTGACCACCCGCCGCCCCACCTCCGACTTCCTCAACCTCCTGGCGTTGCCGTTCGCCTCCCCGGCGCCGGAGGAGTACCTCTGGTTCGTGCCCGGCAGCCCCGAGCTGGACCAGCGACTCGGCTCGATCGGGCCGTACCGGATCACCGCCTACGAGCCGGACCGGCTGATCACGCTGGAGCGCAGCCGCACCTGGGACCCGGCCACCGACCCGGTCCGTGCCGCCCACGTGGACCGCATCGAGGTGCGGCAGGGGCTGGACGAGAAGACCTGCCACGACATGGTGATCCTCGGTGACGCCGACATGTTGTGGGACATCCAGCCGCTGACCGAGCGGCTGCCGGAGATGTTCGCCGCCGGGGACCCCCGGCTGGAGGTCTGCCCGGCCGGTCTGTTCAGCCCGTACCTGGTGATCAACGTGCTCAGCCCGAACGAGGGCGGTGCGCTGGGCCGCCGGGAGGTCCGGGAGGCGTTGCAGTACGCGATCGACAAGACCGCCGTGGCCGAGGTCTGGGGCGGGCGTCGCCTCAACGACATCGCCGAGCAGATCCTGCCGCCGCTGTGCCGCGCGCACCGGCCGTTCGCGCCGTACGCGGCGAACGACGGCGCCGGCGACCCGGAGCTGGCCCGCCGGCTGCTCGCCGACGCCGGCTACCCCGACGGGCTCACGTTGAAGCTGGTCTACCGGGACCGGGACATCCACCCGGAGACCGCGCGGGTGGTCCGGTCCGCCGCCGCCCGGGCCGGCATCACCCTCGACCTCGTCCCGGCCGGCATCACCGAGCTGTTCGGCACGTACCTCGGCCGGGCCGACGGGGCCCGCGAGGGCCGCTGGGACGTGGCGCTGTCCGGCTGGGAGCCGGACTGGCACGGCAACAACGCCCGCGTCTATCTCCAGGCCCTCTTCGACAGCTCCGGCGTCTCCGGCAACGACGACTGGGGGTCGAACTTCGGCCACTACCACAACGAGATCGTCAACGAGCACATCGACGCGGCGCTGAGCTGCGCCGACGAGAGGGCCGCGAACGAGCACTGGCGGGCCGCAGAGCGGGAGGTGCTGCGCGACTGCGCGGTGGTGCCGATCCTCTTCGCCCACCAGTACTGGCTGCGCGGGCACCGGGTGCGCAACTGGCTGCCGTACCCGGTGCTCAACGGCGACCTGACCAACCTGTGGCTGGGGGAGGACTGACGCCCGGGCCGATGAGCGGCGACGACCACCGTCTCACCGTACGTCTCGGCGAGCTGGCCCAGACACACGCCGACCGGGCGGCGGCGCGCGCCGGCGTGCCCGCCGTCCGGCTGGACCGGCTGGCCGCCGAGCCGCTGCGCCTGGACGAGGACTTCTGCCGGGAGGTGGCCGACCGCTACGACGCCGCGCCGATGGTCACCGCCGGCACGGCCCGCGGGTACGCCCGGCTGGCCGCGGAGAACCTGCGGCAGTTCCGGCTGATCGGCGAGGCGGGCATCCGGGTGCTGCCGTGGACCGGGCCGGGGCAGCCGTACCGGGACTCGCGGGACCTGGTCGCGCGGGTCCGCGCCACCGGCCTGCTGCACGTCTTCCTCACCCGCCACGGGCACGGACCGGCCGGCGCGGACGGCGACCATCCGCTGCGCGCCCCCGCCGGAGTCCGGGCCGGCGGGGAGGAACTGCTGCACAACGACATCTTCCGGGCGGTGCACGACGTCTTCGGACACGTCCTGTTCGGCAACACGTTCGGGCCGCGCGGCGAGTTCCGGGCCACCCGCTGCCACCTCGCGATGTACCCGCCCGACCTGCACCCGCTGGTCTTCGCCGAGCTGGTCGGCCAGCTCTGCTGGTTCTTCCACGGGCCGCACCTGCGCCGCCCGGACGGGACGCTGCCCCGGCGCGGCGAGCCCGGGTACGTGCCGCCGCCACGGCGTCCGTACCCGCCGCAGAAACAGCTCGTGTACGACCGGCGCACCCTGGACCGGTTCGCCGCGCTGTTCACGTCGCCGGGCTGACCGCCGACATCAGGAAGTCGGGCACCCGCAGCGGCGGCATCACCATCCGGGTGAAGTAGTCGCCCCACTCCCGGGGCAGCGCCGGCACCGGCCGCCCGGCCTCGGTGGCCCGGGCCAGCAGCGACAGCGGGCTCTCGTTGAACCGGAAGTTGTGCACAGTGCCGACGATCTCGCCGTCCTCGACCAGCCGCACGCCGTCGCGGGTGAGGCCGGTCAGCAGCAGCGACGCCGGGTCGACGTCGCGCAGGTACCACAGCGAGGTGAGCAGCAGGCCGCGCCGGGTGGAGCGCACCATCTCGGGCAGCGTCGGCGCGTCCGGCCCGCCCTCCAGCACCAGGTTGTCCACCATCGGGGTGAGCGGCGCGCCGGTCTGCTCGGCGGTGTGCCGGGTCTGCACGAGCGCGGTCAGCACACCCTCGTCGATCCAGCGGGTCGGCCGCAGCGGCAGCCCGTTGTCGACCACTGCGGTCAGGTCGTCGGTGCCCCGGCTGACCGTGAACGGGGCGCAGGGCAGCAGCGGATGGTCCGGGTCGCTGCGCAGCGTCAGCGGCAACGCGGTGAGGCGCTCGCCGAGCGGCAGCCGGCCGTCCGGGCGGCTGAACGCGGTACGCCCGTCCAGCGCGCCGCGCGCCCCGGCGGCCAGGTAGAGGTGGAGCATCAGGTCGGCCACGCAGTTCGGGGTGAGCAGCACCTCGTAGCGTCCCGGGGGCAGCTCGACCCGGCGGCCGGGCCGCGCCAGCGTGGCGGACAGCTCCGCGGCGAGCGCCGGCACGTCCAGCCCGGTCAGGTCCGGCGCCGTCACTCCGGCCCAGGCCGAGTCGTCGCCGTCGCGCGCGCTCAGGTCGAACACGCCGGTGGACTGCGCGTGCCGCAGGCGGGCGCCGGTCGACGCGGCGAGATAGGTGGTGACCACCCGGTGCTCGGTGTAGCCGTAGAACCGCCGCTGCCCGGCCGCCGCGAACGCGTCGGCCAGGCCGGGCAG
>JAEZCL010000101.1 GCA_023433585.1 Pseudomonadota bacterium | reverse complement strand
GCGGAGGGCACGGCTCTTGAATGAAGGCATCGTTACGGGAGTGGTATTCTTGCACAAAAATTGCACATGCGGCCAGGCGATGAAGCTGCGAATTCGTGTGGTCATTTATAACAAAAGAATTGAGATTGAGAATGTTCCGGTGTTAATTTGTGAAAGCTGTAATCATAGCGAAGTTTTCTCCGCAGTCAAAACCCATCTGGTCCAGTTGCTCGGTGAATACACGGAAAGCGGCGATAAAGTAACCCTGCAGTTTAATGAAATCGATGAAATTGCCGGCGTGGTCAAAAAGCATGTGGAGACGGGAGCGGGAGTAGACGGATTGGGTCATTTGATCCAGGAGCGGATCAATCAATTGCTGGATATTCTCAATCTGGCCCATTCGCTAGCCGATCAGGAATGGGCGGATGATATCCGCAGCAAGCTGACCCAGTTGTCAGACCGCAAATTGCTCGCCATGCCGCAATGAGACCGGCCCGGGATCTGGTGCTTGCGGCATATTCTTCAGATGAACTCGGCTGTTTCATTGCGAAAACCCTTATTTTGTCGTATCATGACTATAATATGGGTTGAAAATTTTACAAACTATCGATAATTGGAGCGAATAAACGTGACCGTAACGATCTATGACGTTGCCCGAGAGGCAAGTGTGTCCATGGCCACGGTTTCCCGCGTGGTCAACAACAATCCGAATGTTAAGCCGCAAACCCGCAAGAAGGTATTTGAGGCCATCGAACGGCTGGGCTATCGGCCCAATGCCGTCGCCCGGGGACTGGCCAGCAAGAAGACGACAACCGTCGGAGTTGTCATTCCCGATATCGCCAATGCGCTGTTTGCCGATGTAGCGCGGGGCATTGAGGATATCGCCAACATGTACCACTACAACATCATCCTGTGCAATGCAGATAAGAAGAAGGAAAAGGAAGTCCGTGTCATCAACACCTTGCTGGAGAAGCAGGTGGACGGGCTTCTCTTCATGGGCGGAACGGTCACCGACGATCATCGGGAAGCATTCAATACCTCGAATGTTCCGATTGTGCTCTGTGCCACCTCCGACGACCATAATGCTTTGCCGGAAGTGGATATCGACCATGAGACGGCGGCTTTTGATGCCGTCAATTTGTTGATTGAAGCCGGACACCGCAAGATTGCCATGATCAGCGGAACTTTGCAGGACCCGGCTCTGGGTTATGCCCGTTATCACGGCTACAAGAAAGCGCTGGAGAGCGCCGGCATCGCCATTCGCGATGAATACGTACGGGTAGGCAACTACCGCTATGAATCGGGAATCGATGCCACGGGATACTTCCTGGGGCTTGCCGACATGCCTACGGCGGTGTTTGCCGCTACGGATGAGATGGCTCTCGGCGCCATTCACCGGATTCAGGATGAGGGACTGCGTGTTCCCGAGGATATCTCAGTTGTTGGCATGGACAACAGCCGGATTGCTTCGATGGTCCGTCCCTTGCTGACGACGGCTGCACAACCGATGTATGATATCGGTGCGGTATCGATGCGGCTGCTGACGAAGCTGATGAACAAGGAAAATGTGGAGCAGATCAAGTTTGTGCTGCCGCATGAAATCATCAACCGCAAATCGGTGGCTCAGCCCAACTGAGCCGCTTTTTCTTGCCGCCTGGAAGGGTGCCAAAAGGGCTTCGGCCCTTTTTTGGTTTACGGCGGAATTTGATTAACAAGGAAGAAGAGAAAGTGGAAGAAGAGAACAAAGAGGGGGAAATTCCGTTTGAAGCCCGCAATTATTGGTCTGATCGGCGCTATGGATGAAGAAATTGACTATTTTCATGAACATATGACAGAGGTTGTCCCGTTTGCCTGTGCCGGTATTGTGTTTCATGCCGGTCGGTTTCATGGCCGGGAAGTGGTGTTGTGCAAATCCGGGGTCGGCAAAGTGAATGCCGCTGCTTGCACAGGGCTGCTGATTCACCGGTTTGCCTGTACGGAGTTGATTTTTACCGGCGTTGCCGGAGCGCTTGATCCAGCCTTGGAGATCGGGGATATTGTGCTGTCGAATGATTGCATGCAGCATGATATGGATGTAAGCCCGTTGGGCTACGCTCGCGGCATGATTCCCTACCAGGAAACATCGATATTCCCGGCGGATGCCAGGCTCCTTGAACTGGCGAAGAGCGCGGCCAACAAGCTGAAGGAAGGCCGGGTTGTGATCGGCCGCGTTCTCTCCGGCGATCAATTTATCGCCAGCCGCGAGAAGGTAGCTGAGCTAAGGCACGAGCTAAACGGCGCCTGCGCCGAGATGGAAGGGGCAGCGGTCGCTCAGGTCTGCGCCATGAGCGGAATCCCCTTCGTCATTATCCGCTCGATGTCCGACAAAGCGGACGGCTCCGCACCCGACAACTTCCCCGCCTTCTCCCGGGAAGCCGCCGCCCGCTCCTTCCGCATTGTGCAGGAAATGATCCTTCAATTGCCAGTGATGAAGGAGTAAACAAACGTCAAACTAGCGCGTCATTAGGAAACTGGGCAACAGTGGAT
>JAEZCL010000050.1 GCA_023433585.1 Pseudomonadota bacterium | reverse complement strand
GAGGACGGGGTCACCGTGCTGCTGTCCGACGTGGCCACCGGGCAGCGGCGGACGGTCCGCGCCCGGTACGTGCTCGGCTGCGACGGCGCGCGCAGCGCCACCCGTGCCGCCGTCCGGATCCCGCTGTCCGGGGCGAGCTACGCCGAGCCGTGGCTGGCCGTCTCCGGCGACGTGCCGCCCGACGCGGTACGGGTCGGGGACACCCGGTTCGTCTGCGACTGGCGGCGTCCGGCGTTCGTGTCCCCGGGCGCGGCCGGCAGCTACCGGATGGAGTTCATGCTGCGCCCGGGGGAGACCGAGGACGAGATGCAGCGGCCCGAGACCGTCGCCGCGCTCGTCTCGCCGTACGTCGACCCGGACCGGTTCACAGTCACCCGCGCGGTGGTCTACACCTTCCACCACCTCATCGCGCGACGGTGGCGGGAGGGACGGGTGTTCCTGCTCGGCGACGCCGCCCACCAGATGCCGCCGTTCATGGGCCAGGGCCTGTGCAGCGGCCTGCGCGACGCGGCGAACCTGTCGTGGAAGCTGTCGCTGGTGCTGTCCGGCGTCGCCGACGCCGCAGTGCTCGACACGTACGAGATCGAGCGGCGCCCGCACACGGTGGAGATGGCGCGCACGAGCGTCCGGCTGGGGCACGTCTTCCTGGCCCGCAACCGGGTCACCGCCGGAATGCGCGACGCCGCGCTGCGGGCGGTGCAGACGATCCCCCGGGTACGGCGGTTCGTGGAACGCTTCGAGTTCAAGCCGGTGCCGGCGTACCGGCGGGGCCTGATGGCCGGCGGGCGGCGTGCCGGCGTGGGCGGGACGATGTTCCCCCAGCCGCGGGGCCTCGTCCCGGGCGCGCCCGGGGAGCGCCTGCTCGACGAGGTGCTCGGCGACGGTTTCGCCGTGCTCGGCCGCGCCGGCGTGGACAACCCGCTCGGAGCGTGGCGGCCGGGGCTGCCGGCGCGGTTCGTCGCGGTCCACCCGAGCGGTACGTCGTTCGCCGACCTGCCGGATCCGCTTGCCGGCTCTCCGGCACCCGGCGGGCCGGACCGGGTCGACGTGGTGGACGCCGAGGGGGTGCTCGGCGGTTGGCTGCGACGGCACGGCGCCGACCTGGTGGTGCTGCGGCCGGACCGGTTCGTGTTCGCCATGGTGGCTGCCGGTGGGATCGAGCAGGCCGGGCGGGACCTGTCCGACGCGCTCGGCGCGGCGCCGCACGGAGGCCGGAGCCGGGCGGACACAGCGGGACTCGCTGCGGCGCCGGGTTCGTGACCTGAGCCCCGGTGCCCGTGGCTCCCGCTCCTATCATCGTTCACTGTGGACGACGCGAAGGTCGACCGGGTGGCTGTCGACGGGGCGGGCTCGCTCGCGCACCTGCTGCCCAGGTCACGCGGCCGGTGCGGCATCTACGAGCTGACCTTCGCCGACGGTGAGCGGTACGTGGGGCAGGCCGTCGACGTGGTGGCGCGGTTCGGCATGCACCGCCAGAAGTGGCACGACATCGTCGAGATCGCTTTCCGGCGGGTGCCGCGCGACCGGCTCGACGAGGAGGAGCGGGATCAGATCCGCAGGCGGGAGTCGGCCGGGGTGCGGCTGCGCAACGTCGTACACACCGCCGGCCGGCTCGGCGCCGCCGACCTGGACCGGATACTGCCCCCGCCGCGGCAGCAACGCTGGCTGGCCGGACACGAGCCGTGCCCGATCCCCCTCGCGCTCGGCGAGGGGGATCCCGACCTGCGCCGCCGTACCCGCCACCAGTTCGACCGGCTGCGAGCCGATGCCCGGTTCACCGCCGAGATGGGCCGTCTGGTCGGGGCGTACCTGCGCCTCACGATCCCTGCACCGGAGCAGACCGAGCGTGACTTCTGGACGCTCACCGCGCTGCCCGGCACCAACGCCGCCCGCTACCCGCGCCTGTTCACCGTCTCCGTGCACGCGCTGGAGACGCTGTTCGTCTGCCATGACCGGCGGCGGCCGCAGGCTCCGCACATCCGCCTGAACATCGACGAGACCGTGGCCCGGTCACAGTTCCGCACGCGGCTGCGGCTGCGAGCGATGGGTGCGGCCCGGGCCCCCTACCGCGTCCGACCGGGGGTTTTGGCGCTGGAGTTCGAGTCGGTCGAGAGCGCGCACGACGCGCTGACCCGGCGGCAGATCGTCAAGGCTGCTCGCCGGCTCAACCTGGACCTGATGAGGAAGGGACCCGCGCTCAACTGGAAGACCCACTGCCCGGACCTCGTCCGGCACGTGCTGTCGAGTTGAGCACGGGAAGGTTGGTGCGCTGCCGGGCGCGGCGGCCGCGACGGCGATCCCTTGCCGGGATGCGTGCACGCGCGTAGGAAGAGCACCACCATCCACCACCGTCGTACCACACTCCGATGCCGAAGGAGACGCGCGTGCCCACCCCCAGACGGCTCCGTCTCGCCGTGTCCGCGCTGGTGACCGTATCGGCCGTGTTGCGCGGCGCCGGCGCCGCCGCGGCGCCGCCCGCGCCGGCCGCGAACCGGTCCTGCGACCCGATCGACCCGGCGGCCTGCCTGCTGCCGTTCCCCAACGACTACTTCACCGTGCCGGACCGCAGCACGTCGACCGGCAAGCGGGTGCGGTTCGCCGCCTCCGCGATGCCGGCGAACGTGCTCGGCGTACCGATCGACCCGGCGGAGTGGAACCGGCAGGACGGGTTCAGCCCCGGCTCGCCGATCCTGGTGCGCGTACCCGGTCTCGACGCCACGCGGACCCGGATCGCGCCGGTCACCGACGTCGCGCGCTCGCTGGCGCCGGACGCGCCGATCGTGCTGCTCGACGCCCGCACCGGGCGGCGTACGCCGTACTGGGCCGAACTGGACGCGCACGCCGCCGGCAACCCGGACCGGCAGGTGCTGATCATCCGGCCGGCGGTCGCGCTGACCGAGGGCGCCCGGTACGTCGTCGGCCTGCGCGGCATGCGCGACGGCGACGGCGCGCTGATCCCGGCCCCGAAGGCGTTCCGCAGGTACGTGACCGGCGCGGGCCTGGACCGGCGTGACCCGCGCGCGCCTCAGATGAA
>JAEZCL010000004.1 GCA_023433585.1 Pseudomonadota bacterium | reverse complement strand
ACCTGGCACTGGCCGTCCGCGTCCCAGCCGGTCGACAGCACCGTCCCGTCCGCGCGCAGCCCCAGCGAGTGTGACCTCCCGGTGTTCCGCGCCGGGTGGACATTCCCGGCAGCGACGGCGGTGACGTCACGCCACCCTGCGACGTCGCACTCGCCAGCGGCGCCGTCGCCAGCGGCGGCCACCGAGCCGTCAGACAGCACACCCAGGGAGTGCCGTCGCCCGCACGCCACTAGCGACGGTCGAAGCATTGCAACCACGATCACCTCCCGGGCTCGAAGCGCAGTCTCCCACTGGACCACCCGGCCGTCCCGCAGTTCGCCTTGACCGCCGACCACGACACGCAGCGTCATGAGCGCGCTCCAACTCGGCACGCAGTGGATGCCGGCGCTCTGCAGCGAGTCGGGGCCCGACCGCGATCAGTGGCGAGCTCAATCGGTCAACGCACCACTCGTGCCGCCGGCGGACCGACCGCAGGACGTCGGCCGCGTGATGCCGATTCCGGTTCCGTCAGTAGCGATCGCTGAGGATTCGGACAGGCAGGTGAGACGAGCGACGTCTTACCTACCTCTCCCCCAGCAGGTCAGGCGGCTGACGGCCGGACAGCTCGAGTGGGCTCCTACACCCGCTCCTCCCCAAGTTCTCGCGGCCCTCGGGCTTCGGTCCGGCTCGGCAGGCCCTCGGCGTCGGCGCGCCGCTTCGGCTTCGGACCGCGTGGCGGGCTCTGCGATACTCGCGCACCATGAGGCCCCTACAGTCGGTGTACCTGGCGCGGCACGGCCAGACGGAGGGGAACACGCAGGGTCGCTGGCAGGGGCAGCTCGATACGCCGCTCACCACTCAAGGGTGGGCGCAGGCGCGAACCGTCGCAGACCTCGTCGCCGGTGAGCCCGTCGACGCCGTCTTCTGCAGCCCGCAAGGCCGGGCAGCAGCCACCGCGCAGGTGTGCGGTGACCGGCTCGGGCTGCCCGTCATCCCGGTGGACGAGCTCGCGGAGCTGCACCACGGCACGATGGCCGGGATGACGCCGCAGGAGATGGACGACGCCTTCCCCGGTGAGCTCGCCCGGCGCCGCGACGACAAGTACCGCTGGCGGTTCCCGAGCGGCGAGAGCTACGAGGACGCCGCCCCGCGCGCAGCGCGCGCTCTGGCGCGCGTCGCATCGTCCGGCGCGCGGCATCCTCTGCTGGTCTCGCACGAGATGATCGGCAGGCTGCTCCTGCACCACCTGCGACGGGTCGACATCGGGACCGCCCTGGCGGGCCACCACCCGCAAGGCGTGGTCTACCGGGTGCACGTCGCGACCGGTGGCATGACGACGCTCGGTGAGACCCCCAGCCTGCTCGACGGAACGCGGACCCCTGCGGGATCTGACTGAGGATTCGGACAGCTTCGTGAGACGACGATCGTCTCACTGTGCTGTCCGGTCCCACGTCAGCGCTGCGCAGCCCGGACGGGACCGATGAGTTCCTACACCCCATGCGTACGCCCGGTGCGGCAGGACGGCGTCGAGACCCCGATCGACGTCGAGACGGCGAAGCAGTACGAGTCCTGGGAGCTGTGGGACGGACCCGATCTCGAAACCCGGATCGTCGCGGCTCTCGCGGCCCGAGCCTCGGAAGCGGCGAGCGCACCCGCCGCCGACGGCTCGCTCTCGGTCTCCCAGGGGATGCGGACAGGTAGATGAGACGGAACTCGTCCCACCTACGTGTCCACCTACAGGTCCGAGCCTCGGGCTCCGGACAGGTTCGACGTCGGGGTTGCATCCGGGTTGTCGTCTTCGCGTAGGTGTTCACCGTCGGAGCGCTGGGCTCAACGACCGTTCCAGTTGGCCAGGTCCCACGCCTGTGGCCGAGCCGTGTGCCAGACGTCGACCGTCTTGTCGTCGCGTCAGCCCAGGCGAGAGCGCCGGGGACTGTCCGCTTACTGGATCGCCATCGGGTCGCGCCGTCCTGTCGGCGGCTCGCCCAGCGCCCTCCTGCGCATCTCGCCAGAGGATCGTCCGGGCCTCCTTGGTGTTCAACTCGTTGAGACCTCGCCTGGTCCAGTCGCGGATCGACTCGTCGTCGTCGCGCATCTCCCTGGCCAGGATCGGCAGGGCGTCCTCCGACTTGGCGAGGCCGATGAGCTCGAGAAGCCAGCATCGAATCCCGTGATCGGACTCTCCCT
Organism: Pseudomonadota bacterium; assembly: GCA_023433585.1. GTDB lineage: Bacteria > Pseudomonadota > Alphaproteobacteria > Caulobacterales > Caulobacteraceae > Brevundimonas. The sequence continues at coordinate 3,588 of JAEZCL010000004.1, read as the reverse complement.
CGTAGGCCTCGACCAGTCGGGGGAGCACGTCCAACGCGATCGGGACGAGAATGCTGAACCCGCCCTCCTGCACCTGTGGGTCGTGTCTACGCATGAGGTGCATCGCCCATGAGAACTGGTCGGTCACCACCGCAGAGTGGCACGCCCATCGGCTACTCCTCGCAGGGCTGGACGATCACCGCTCCCTTGGCGTCGTGGACACGGGACTGAGACACCCGGCCCTCCCGGTGGGCGCCGTCTTGGTGGACGGCATGCGTGTATCAGCAATGGCCCCGCGAACCGACAGGTCGCACGAGTTCCTCCACCCCCGACGGTTCCCTCTACGAGAGATGCAGCTGCACCGACAGGCCGTGGAGGGAACCCGCCGTGAACGTCGGTTCGCAGCCCCCCGGGGTACGCCGGCCCTTGCGGTTGATCCATGCCGTGTCCATTCCGAGCGCACCGGCGCCGCCGATGTCGGCAGACGGCGAGTCCCCCACGTGCAGGACCTCGTCGGCCTGCAGCCCCAGAGTGTGCAGGGCGAGCTCGAAGGGCTCGGGGCGAGGCTTGTAGGCGCGGGCGTCCTCGCTCGTGACGACGGCGTCCACGGGCAGGCGGTGCAGGTCCAGCGCCGCCTGCACGTCTGCCCGGTCGATGTTGGAGACCACGCAGACGGGCACCCCGGCCTGCTGCAGGAACGGCAGGCTGTCGGCGAACAGCGCAGGGCTACGCCAGAAGTCGAACTGAGGCCGACAGTGGTCCTCCGCGTCGCCCCGCACGTCGAAGTGCCGCATCGTCTCCGCGAGCGTCTCGCGGTTGAGGTCCCGCTGCAGACGGAACGCGTCACCGTGGGCCGCGCGGCAGGCGTCCTGGAACCGACGCCCCCACTCCTTCGCCACAGCGCCGGGCTCGACACCGGCGAGCTCCCCGACGTGGGCGCAGATCGCCTGCAGTGAGTCGTCGTCCTCGTGCACGAGCGTGCCGTACACGTCGAGGAGGAGGCCGCGGTACATGGGCCGAACGATAGCGAGGCCCCGCGCTCTGCCCTGGTCGTACGCCGGATCCTCGATGATCCCGTCGCTCATCTGCGTGACGTCGTCCGAGTCGGATCCGTCGACCATCGTCTGCATCCACTCGACGACCTCCTTCGGCATCGCCCACTCACGCCACCACAGGTGGCCGCGCACGAGACGGCTCGAGTGGTCCGCCCGAAAGGCGATGTAGCCGACCGTCCTGCTCCCGCACATCAGACGGGCGACTGAATTGCGGAAGGCGTCCAGCGATGGGTCGGCGGGCAGCGAGCCGCCGAAAGGTGGCTTCCACGGCGTCACGAGTGCTCCGAGCTGACGGCGCCGCCAAGACCTGTCGACGTAGCGGCCGATCGAGTCCGCGACCAGTACGCGTCGCACGCGCACAGGCGGCTTTCATTCCTCACGATGATCAGCATGACGGCGGACGGCGCGCCGGGCGCCTACCGCTGAGGATCCGGACACGAAGGTGAGGCAGCGGCCGTCTCACGCTCCTGTCAGGGCGCAGGTCACGACATCGGACGGTGGACAAGTCTGGCGCGTTCCTACAATGTGGGATCTCATCCGAGTTGGCCAAATCTCACGGAGTTGGCCACGGCGTGTCCGAATCTCACCGAGTTGGCCACGCGGGATGCTCGACGCGTGGAGCCGCGCGCGGTTCGGGCCGCGTACGTCACAGCCGAGCGTGTCGAGCGTGAGGCCGACCTCCCGGAGATCGACCTGCGCGACGTCGCGTGGGGGATGCCGGTGCGCCTCCCGCCGTCCTACGCGGGTCAGCGGAACTACCCAGGGTTGTTCTGGTCGACGACGAACCAGTGAGACGGCGGCGTTCTCAGGGAGGTGTCCACGTCGAGGTCGGTGCGTCGGGCGGCGGACGAGTTCCGCGAGCTCCTACACCCCTCAATGAGTTCCTACACCCGGGCGGTTCACTCGGCACGCTGCGGGCGGAGGCGTTCACCAGCATGGTCGCGTGGGAGGCGTTCTACACCGAGGCCACCAGCAGCCCTTACCCGACCGCGGCGCTCGGCGCGGCACTGGAACAAGGCGATGAAGACCCAGACGGCCCGGCGGGCTTCCCGACCGCCGCACTACGCGAGTGGTGCCATCGAACCGAAGCTGGCGACCGTGCGGCAGATGCCAACACGGCGCCGGTGGACGTTCCGGAACCGGCGCAGGATGAACAACCTGCTCGAGCTGGTCGCCGGCGCGTCAACCGCACCGACGACGTCGCCAGGTGGGCTGGCCTCATCCGCACCGACCTCGAGGCCAACGGCGGAAAGCCGTCCCATCCGCGCCGGGTAGCGGACCCGGTGACCTACGACACCGCAGGTGACCGCGTCTACTTGCTGCGCGGGTAGCGGCCCACCCAGATCGCGGCATGAGCGGACGCGTGCGGACTACTTGTCGGAGACCGACACCGAGGGCAGACCCCGCTCGGCCCGAGCGCGATCGACTAGTTCCTGCACGATTGTCGTCTTCGCAGCGTTGTACGCACCGAGCCCGGCGGCAGCATCCTTGACGGCCAGGCGCTTCACCACTTGGTAGCGGAGGGCATCCGTGGGATGCGCCAACAGCCAGTCGCGGAAGAGACGCTGATTCACCTCACCCCAGACCGCCGAGGCGAAGAAGTGAGCGATGTGAGTCCGAGTGCCATCCCGCTCGCGGAGCATCACGTCGTGCGTTCGTACGCTGCTGCCAGTTCGCCAGCCATCGCGCTCCAACGCTGGCCGGTGTCGCTGGAAGTCGCGAGCGTCCTCTACGCGAACAGCAAGGTCGATGATCGGCTTGGCTGACAGCCCCGGGATGGCGGTGGATCCGATATGCTCGACGGTCCACTGCGGGTTGCCTACCTGCTTGAGGGATTCAGCCGCGGCCCTGAACTGGTCAGGCCATGACGGGTCGTAGGGCACGAGCACAGCCTGAACCCTACTGATGCGGCCAGACATCTGGACTGCGGCCTGTTCGCCTCCGGGTGGGAACGCGCAACACCCCAGCAGAAGCAGCTCATGGCCGCGATGGCCGTCGACACCGGTCCGAGCCCCGTGGCCGACCTCGCCGCGCGGATGGGCAAGCAGAAGCCCTCGGACCTGAGCGTCTCCCGCGACGCGCTCATCAAGAAGGGCTTGATCTACGCGCCCCGTCGTGGCTTCCTCGGTTTCACCGTGCCCTTGATGGCCGACTACATCCAGCGGCAAACCAACGAGCCGTAGGTGCCATCGGTGACGAGCTTCCCGGACTCTCTCGCTGAGGATTCGGACAGGTAGGCGAGACGCAGCCCGTTTCTCCTACCTGTCCCGCCACAGGTCACAGCATCGGTGTCCGGACAACTCCGATGAGTTCCTACACCCGCGCCACCGACCCGGTGCCGAGCCGTCGCCGTGTGCGTGTCCTGCCAAGTGCCCTGACAGTCGACGTGCTCGCGCGCAGAGCCGAGCGACGACGGCCTGCGGCGCCTGGACGACGGCGCCGTTCACCGCGTTGTTCGAGCGGTGGAGGATGATCAGGGTGTCCGTGCCGTCGCCCTGGTAGGCCGCTGATGTCCAGCGGCGACGCCTTCGAGCTCTCGGTCACGCCGGTGCGC
>JAEZCL010000098.1 GCA_023433585.1 Pseudomonadota bacterium | reverse complement strand
TGCTTTAGGCATGGGGCGAGGGAATCGTCAAATCGACTGGAGCACCAGCTACTCCAGTCCGTCGTCGCATTGAGAGCGGTGCGCGAGCAGTCTTCATGATGCGCTGGAGGGCCCGGGACAATCCGCAGTCCACCCCTATTGCACCGGGCAAAAATTCGTTTTTCTTAAGCATCCATTCCTGGTCGTCCGCCCCCGGATGACCGCCATTAGCGAATGGAGCTTCACGATGCCCACCAGCCCACGCGGCCGGTCGTCCCCCGACATCAAACCCTTTTACACGGTCGCTGAATTAGGCGGCCGCTGGGTGGTGTCCCAGCGGCATGTGCGGCGCCTCATCGAGAGCGGCGCCCTGAAGGCCACCCACTTCGGGCGGCTCGTCCGCATATCCGCTGCGGAGGTCGCTCTGTACGAAGCCCGATCGGCCCTGGAGTCCATTGCCGGCGCCTGACGGCCAGAGTGCGGACGCACGTGGGGAAACCCCCGAGCCCCATATTCAACAAACATGGGACGCGGGGATTTCACCAGGACGGAACCCAGACGCCTCCCGGCTTCACCAGTCATTCCACAACCAGATGAGGAGGTTCACCATGCCTGGACCCAACCATGCCGCCATGACGCTCGCAGACCTGCGCGATGTCATCGCCAACCACCCCAAACTCAGCCTGGAACAGCGCGTACGGATGCGCTCGTCCATCAAACAGTTTGCGCTCACCTGCAGCAAGACGCCTGGCGAGATCATCGCCGATCCAGCCATCATCCGCAGCCTGGCCAAGTCCGCGTCCTGGCAGACAGCTGGGCTGAAGAAATCGACCTGGGCCAACATCCGCTCGTCCCTGACCGGCGCCATGGCGGCGGCTGGAATCAAAGTTCATCGGCGTCGGCGCAACCTGGCCGCATCCCCGGAATGGGAAAGTTGGATGGCGGGCCTGGTCCGGCGCGACCGCGAAGAACTGCACCGCTTTGCAGGTTGGTGCTCAACCTTCGGCGTCGAGCCACATGATGTGACGCCGGAGATCTTCCAGCGCTTTTACGACTACCTTCATGAGCAAATGATCCAGACCAATCCCAGAGAGCGCTGGCGGGTGCACTGGCGAGCCTGGAACCGGATCGTGAAAGCCCGCGCTGATGATCGCTACGCGCTCATCCCCGACATCAGCCCTCCACGTTGGGAAAGCCGCCAATGGTCGGAGTTTCCCGCTTCGCTACGGGATGAGATCGACGCCTATCGCGCAGCCGCGATTCAGGACCCTCTCATGGGGGACGACCCCTTCGATACGAGCGGCAAACGGCCCGCGCTCAAACCGGTGACGGTCGAAAACTATCTGCGGCGCCTGCGCATCCTCGCCACCTTGTTGATCGAGGACGGCGTGCCGATCGAGCACTTCTCGTCGCTCATGGTGTTCACCGATACGAAGCTGATCACGCATGGCCTTCGCCTGATGATGACCTCCACCACCTACTACGGCCAGCACTACTTCAACCGCACCGACAGCCGGGCCGGAAAGCCACGGCCGCCATCGGAGTGGATACCGCTGGCCGTCCCGCCCCTCATCGACGAAGGCCAGTTCAACGCCGTCCAGGCGCTGCTGAAGTCCCGCTCGCCGAAGAAGGTCCCGGCCAGGTTCGTCAACGGGCCGACCTTCCTGGCCGGCATCGCCCGCTGCGGCTATTGCGGCGCGGCCATGATCCGGAACAGCGGCAAGGGCGGCGCCTATCTCTATTACAGCTGCTCACGCCGGATGAAGGAGGGCCACCTGTCCTGCCGGGGCGTGCGCATCCCCATGAACAGGCTCGACGAAACCGTCACCCACCAGGTGGCCGAGCGGGTGCTTGATCCCGGGCGTCTGCGGGACATGCTGGAGGACTATGTCCGCACGTCCGCCCAGCGGGATGGAGACGCCCGCGAGCGCCTGTCGCGCCTGCGCCAGCAGCACAAGGAGGCGGAGGCCTCCATCGCCCGGCTGCTGCAGCTGGTGGAGCAGGGCGTCATGGAAGCAGAGGACGCCGCCCTGCGCGAGCGTCTGGTCACCCTCAGGTTCCAGCGGGACGAGCTGGCTCGGGAGATCACTGACATGAACCGGCGTCTGGCCTCTGCCGAGCCGGTCCTGACCGATGAAAAGGTGCAGCGCGCCGCCGTCCTGCTGCGGGGGCAGCTCCACGACGGGCCGGTCGAGCTGAGGCAGGACTATGCCCGAATGCTGATCGGAGAGGTCACCGTCACCGACGAAGAAATCCGCATCAGCGGCCCCAAGGGCGCACTGGCCCGCTTCGCCGGGGAGCCCGAAGGCTTCACGCCGCCGCGAGTTCTCTCTTCTGTTCGAGAATGGCGCGCCCGAAAGGATTCGAACCTCTGACCCCCAGATTCGTAGTCTGGTGCTCTATCCAGCTGAGCTACGGGCGCGCTTGGCGGCGGAACCGCGAAGGGCCGGAGACCTAGCCGCGTCGGGGCGTGGATGCAAGCCCGCATTTCTGCATCCGTGGTCAATCTTTCCTGCTTTCCGCTCATCCGGGGAATTGTCTAGGTTCGCGCTCATGACGCACCGGCTTTCCCCTGTCCGCTCCGCTCCCCGCATCCTGGCCCCGGTGATGGTTCTGGGCCTTCTTCTGGCCGCCTGCGCGGGCCCGGCGCGGGTCGAGACGTCCGCCCATGGCGCGGCCCAAGACGCAGCCCAAGACGCAACCCAGGCGCGCGGCCCGATCGTCTCGGCGGCCAATCCGCTGGCGGCCGAGGCGGGCATGGCGGTGCTGCGGCGCGGGGGATCGGCGCTGGACGCGGCGGTGGCGATCCAGGCGGTGCTGGGGCTGGTGGAGCCGCAGAGCTCGGGCCTGGGGGGCGGCGCCTTCCTGATGCATTATGACGCCGCCACCGGCGAGATCATCGCCTATGACGGGCGCGAGACGGCGCCGTCCGCCGCCACGCCGGAGTTGTTCTTCGAGGACGGCGAGCCGCTGGGGTTCCGTGACGCGGTGCTCAGCGGACGCTCCACCGGCGCGCCGGGGGCGGTGGCCATGCTGGCCATGGCGCACGGGCGGCATGGGCGACTGGCGTGGGCCGAACTGTTCGACGACGCCGCGCGCCTGGCCGAGGACGGGTTCGAGGTCAGCCCGCGCCTGGCCGGGATGATCGCCTCCTCGGCGCCCCAGGCGTCGACCGCATGGGCGCGGGCCTATTTCAGCGGCCCGGACGGGGCTCGCCTGGAGGCGGGCGACACCCTGCGCAATCCCGCCTACGCCGCCACGGTGCGCGCCCTCGCCGAACAGGGGCCGGGCGCCTTCTATGGCGGGGACATCGCGCGCGAGATCATCGAGACGGTTCAGGCGGGCGAGCGGCCCGGGGCGCTCAGCCTCGAAGATCTGGCCGCCTATCGTCCCGTGGCGCGAGAGGCGGTCTGTCGGGAATGGCGCGTGTATGTGATCTGCGCGCCGCCGCCGCCGTCCAGCGGCCTGTCGGTGCTGCAGCTGCTGGCCATGGCCGAGCATGTTCCCGAGGTGAACGGCGGGCCGGACGACGCGGACGCCTGGGTCGCCTTCGCCCAGCTCCAGCGGCTGATGTACGCCGACCGCGACCGCTATGTTGGCGACGCCGATTTCGTGACGGTTCCGGTGGCGGGCCTCTTGGACCCAGTCTATGTCGCCGAGCGCGCCGCCCTGGCTCCGACGCTGGCGGGCGCGGCCCAGCCGGGCCTGCCGCCGGGATTCGAGCCCCGAGCCGCCGACGCCACGGCCGAACCGGCGGGCACCTCGCACTTCGTCGTGGTGGACGCGGCGGGCGACGCGGTCAGCATGACCACCACGGTCGAAAGCATCTTCGGCTCGGGCCGCATGGCGGCGGGCTTCTTTCTGAACAACCAGCTGACCGACTTCTCGTTCAGCCCCGTGGACGCGCAAGGGAATCCGGCCGCCAACGCCGTGGCGGCGGGCAAGCGGCCGCGCTCGTCCATGACGCCGATCCTCATTCTGGACCGGGATGGACGGTTCGTCGGAGCGGTCGGATCGCCGGGCGGGCCCTCGATCCTGGCCTATGTGGCCAAGGCCCTGATCGGGACCCTGGTCTGGGATCTGACGATGCAGGAGGCCATCGCCCTGCCCAACCTGGTGGCGCGCGGCGACGGCTTCGGAGCGGACACCGAGCTGTTCAGCCCCGAGCTGAGGGCCGAGATGGAGGCGGCGGGCGTCGAGCTGCGCCCCAATGCGTCCGAGAACTCGGGACTGCACGGGGTGCTGTGGCGCGACGGCCGCTGGGACGCGGGCGCGGACCCCCGGCGTGAGGGCGTGGTGGTGAGCGAGTGATTAGACTCTGCACTGAAAAAACAGTCCAATTGGAGTCTAACGGATGGGGGCGGGCCTTTGCCGTTGCTGTTGACCCGGCATGATGGGCGGTCGAGGGACGGCGGGGGAAAAGGGGCGCGATTTTTCTGTCGGGGCGTTGTGCGTCAACGCATTGGGCGCCGGAGATGCGGGACCGGGCGCGGGTCTTCTCCCTCCCCCTGCGGGGGCGGGCGCTGCGCCCACGGCGACGCGGGTGGGGGCGGCAAGGCGAGGCAGCGCGCTCAAGCAGCGAGCGTCCGCGACGCGAGCGGTAGCGTAAAAACGATGCGCTCAAGCAGCGAGCGTCCGCGACGCGAGCGGTAGCGCACTAAGAACTCTCGCCGAGCCCTTCCCACCCGGCCGCTGCGCGGCCCCCCTCCCCATGAAGGGGAGGGAGAGCGGGGTGCGCCTCGACTAGCCGTTCGGGATGACCAGGCGGAACGCCGTGCCTTCGGGACCGGTGGAGACGAGGGTCAGGTCGCCGCCGTGGTTGACGGCCAGTTCGCGCGCGATGGCCAGGCCCAGGCCCGTGCCGCCGGGCGAGCCGGCCACGAAGGGCTGGAACAGCTTTTCGGCCACACGCGGCGGGATGCCCGGCCCGTCGTCGGCGACGGTCAGGACCACGCTGTCTTCGACCGTTTCCGCCGCGACCGTCACCCGCCCCTTCGCGTCCTCGCCGCGCGCGGTCTGGATGGCGTGGCGCGCATTGCGCATCAGATTGACCAGGATGCGGTGCAGTTGGTCCGGGTCGGCGTGGAGGCGCGCGCCCTTGTCGATGCGACGGACCAGGCGCACGCCGCGCGGCTCCAGTCCCGCATCCTCGGCGGCGGCGGCCACGGCGGTCTTGAGGGCCAACGGGCGCCGTTCAGGCTCCGGCTCGGCCGTCTTGCCGTAGTCCAGCACGTTGCGCGCCAGGCCCGAGGCGCGGTCCAGGGCGCGTTCAAGCCGGGGCAGGGCCTTGGCCACCTGGGGATCGGGGCTGGCGGCCAGACGGTCGGAGGCCATCTGGGCCGAGGTCAGCATGTTCCTGAGGTCGTGGTTGATGCGGGCCACCGCCTCGCCCAGCGCCGCCAGGCGGGCGCGCGAGCGCAGGGCCTGGCGCACCTCCTCCTGCATGCGGGCCAGTTCGTCCTCGACCCGCCCGATCTCGTCGCGGCGGCCCTGGGGCGGCTCGGACGGCGCCTCGGGATCGGCGCTGAACCGTTCGATGGAGGCGGTCACCCGGCGCATGGGGCGCAGAACCAGCAGCGCCAGGGCCGCATAGAGCAGGGCGCCCGCCGCTCCGGCCACCACCAGGGCCAGCAGAAGGCTGTTGACCAGATAGGCCCGCAACTCCTGTTTCAGCGGCTCGGCCGGGGCCACCACTTCGATGAAGTCGCCGGAACGATAGCGGGGACGGGCCATGACCCGGATCGAGCGGTCCGGATGCCCGACCAGGGTGCGCCACGGGTCGGCCAGGCGCGCCCCGGGATCGGACCGGCGCAGGTCGATCAGCTCGGGCGTGCGCGGCAGGGCCGGGGCCTGGAGCAGAAGGCGGCGGACGCCTTCCTCCTGCACCGCCACGGCGGTCACGCCGCCGATCCGCAGCAGCTGGCGGGCGGTGTCGTCCTCGACCAGGGCGTAGGGCAGGGCCTCGACCCCCACCGAGGCCAGCTCGGCCGCCGCGATGCGGTCCAGCAGCCAGCGCTCGTGGAACGAGGCGGCGCTGGGCGCCAGGATCAGGCCCCCCACCGCCAGGGTGAACACCCCGGTCAGCAGCAGCAGGCGCGCGGACAGCCCGTCCGGCCCCCTGAGACGGAACCGCACGGGACGAGGCAGGGTGAGGCGCATCACGCCGTTCCCGGCGCGCGGCCGCGCAGCCCGCGCACGATCAGCGGCAGCACCAGAGCCAGGAAGGCGACGCCCATCAGCGGCCATGCGAACTCATTGAACAGCGCCCGGAGATCGGGATCCTCGTTGACCGACAGGATGTCGTTCAGTCCGTCTCCGATCCAGCAATAGATGAAATGCGCGGGCAAGAGACCGATGAAGGTGGCCGCCAGATAGGGCTTCAGCGGGGCCGAGACGACCCCGGCGGCCATGTTGATGAGGTGGAACGGCACGGTGACCACCAGGCGCGAGACCAGAACATACTGGAAGGTGTGCCGGTCCACCCCTTCGCACACGCGCTGGATCAGGCCGGCCCTGGCCGCCGCGCGCCGGCGCAGGACGTCGCCCAGGGCCGAACGGCCGGCCGCATAGATCACCAGGGCGCCCAGCGTGGCGCCCAGCACGGTGGCGAGCCCGCCCACCCAGGTTCCGAACAGGTATCCCGCCGTCACGGTGAGGAAGAACACGCCGGGAATGACGCTGGCGGTCAGAAGGGCGAACAGCAGGATCAGGCCGATCAGGGTCGCCAGATAATGGTCGGCGACGAAGGCCTGCAGCACCTCGCCGTGATCCTTGAGGGTGTCCAGCGACAGATAGCGGTTCCAGCCCGCGCCCAGGATGATCCCGGCCAGGACCGCCACCGCCGCCAGGGGCAGAAGGCGGACGACCCAGCCCCTGATCGTGCGTTTCTCCATTGCGGGTCATGCTTTCCCTGAGGCGGCCATGAGGACGTAAGGCGGTCGCCGGGCCGGTTCGGCGTTGACTCCGACGCCGCGCCGCCCTATACGCCCGCCCTTCCTGCGGCGGACCTGTTTCGCCCGCACAACCCTGATTGCCGGAGCCTTATCGTGAAGCGGACCTATCAGCCGTCCCGACTCGTGCGCAAGCGCCGTCACGGCTTCCGTTCGCGGATGGCCACCAAGAACGGCCAGAAGATCGTCGCGCGCCGCCGCGCCAAGGGCCGCAAGCGCCTGACGGCGTAAGCGCCCGCGCTTTCGGGCGCATGACGGACACCCCGTTCAGAATCGAACGCCTGAAATCGCGGCCCCAGTTACTGGCGGCCGCGAAAGGCGTTTCAAAGGCCTCGGGCGCGGTGGTGGTCCAGGCGCTGGACCGGGGCGATGGCGACCCGGCCGTGCGGGTCGGATTCACCGCCACCCGGAGGATCGGCGGGGCGGTGGTCAGGAACCGGGCCAAGCGCCGCCTGCGCGAGGCCGCGCGGGCGCTTGTGCCGCTCCACGGGCGCCCCGGCCACGACTATGTCCTCATCGCCCGTCAGGGGACGGGAGACCGCCCATGGGCGCGTTTGCTTGACGATGTGAAAAGCGCGCTGATAAGGCTCGCGCCCAGTTCCGGCCCGGCGCCCGCGCCCCTGGCCGCCCCGTCGGAGCCCGATGCTCCGCAAATCTCGACCCCCGACCCTTTCGGCCAGGACCGCTGACCCATGCAGAACGAGAGCACCCGCAACACGATCCTGTTCATCGTGTGCACCGTGGCGATCCTGCTTCTCTACCAGTTCTTCGTGCTGGAGCCGACGGCGCAGCGCCAGCGCGCGGCCCAGCCGGCCATCGCCGCCGGCGAAACGGACGTCGGCTCCGCCCCCACGGCGCTCAGGCCCGAAACGGCGGTGTTCACCGACCGGCGCACGGCCCTGGCCTCGGGACCGCGGGTGCCGATCAGCACCCCGACCCTGTCCGGGTCCCTGTCGCTTCAGGGCGCGCGCATCGACGACCTTTACCTGACCAGCTACCGCGAGACCCTGGACGGGGATGATCCGGTCGAGCTGTTCCGGCCCCAGGGCGCGGACCACGCCTATTTCGCCCAGTTCGGCTGGGTCGGTCAGAACGTGCCGGGGATTCCGGGGCCCAACACCGACTGGACCCTGACGGAAGGCTCCACCCTGGCGCCCGGCGCGCCGATCACCCTGACCTATGACAATGGAGAAGGTCTGCGCTTCACCCGCCGCATCGAGGTGGATGAGCAGTATGTCTTCACCCTGACCGACACGGTGGCCAACCTGGGAACCCAGCCGGTCACCCTGCGGCCCTACGGCACGGTGCAACGTCATGGGGTGCCCGCCGACCTGGGCCGCTATTTCATCCTGCATGAAGGCGCTGTGGGCGTGCTGGACGACCGCCTGCGCCTGGAGAAGTACAAGGACTGGGCCAAGGATCCGCGCATCAGCTACGAGTCCGTCGGCGGCTGGCTGGGCATCACCGACAAATACTGGCTGGCGGCCCTGCTGCCCGACCAGAACGAAGGCGTGGACGCCGAGCTGCGCGTCCGCTCGGTCGGCGACATCAACATCCACGAAGCCAACATCATGGGCGCGTCCCGCGTCATCAATCCGGGCCGCCAGATCACCGAGACCCAGCGCCTGTTCGCCGGAGCCAAGCGGGCCGAGATCCTGCGCGGCTACGAGCAGTCGCTGGGGATCCCGCGTTTCGACCAGGCCATCGACTGGGGCATGTTCTGGTTCCTGACCCGGCCCATCTTCCTGGTGGTGGAGTGGTTCTACGGCCTGGTGGGCAATTTCGGCGTGGCCATCCTGCTTCTGACCGTCGTCATCAAGCTGCTGCTCTTCCCGCTGGCGAACAAGAGCTACGAGAGCCTGTCCAAGATGCGGCTGCTGGCTCCCAAGATGGAGGAGATCAAGAAGAAGCACGGATCGGACCCGCAGAAGCAGCAGCAGGAGATGATGGCGCTCTATCAGCGGGAAAAGATCAATCCGCTGGCCGGCTGCCTGCCCATCGTGCTGCAGATTCCGGTGTTCTATGCGCTCTACAAGGTGCTGTTCGTCACCATCGAAATGCGCCACGCGCCGTTCTTCGGCTGGATCCAGGATCTGTCCGCCCGCGACCCCACGAACATCTGGAACCTGTTCGGCCTGATTCCCTGGGACCCGGCGTCGGTCCCGCTGATCGGCGGGCTGATCGGGGTGTCGCACACCGGCATGGGCGGCTTCACCCTGTCGCTGAGCGTCCTGGCCATCATCTACGGCTTCACCATGTGGCTGCAGATGGCCATGAACCCGCCGCCGCCCGATCCGATGCAACGGCGCATCTTCGGCCTGATGCCGATCGTGTTCACCTTCATCATGGCGCCGTTCGCGGCGGGCCTGCTGCTGTACTGGGCGTGGAACAACATCCTGTCGATCATCCAGCAGTACGTCATCATGCACCGCTTCAAGGCCGACAACCCGATCGACACGTTCATCGACCGCTACATCCGGAAGAAGGGCGCGTGACGGACTTCACCGACGAGGAGATCGAGACGGCGCGCATCCTGTTCGCGCGCCCCGCGACCTTCGTCATGGGCGCGGCCAAGATCGAGCAGCTGCCCGACCCCGATCTGCCCGAGATCGCCTTCGCCGGGCGTTCGAACGTGGGCAAGTCCAGCCTCATCAACGCCCTGGTGGGCATGAAGGCGCTGGCGCGCGCGTCCAATGAGCCGGGCCGCACCCGCGAGGTGAACTTCTTCGACCTGGACGGCAGGATGCGCCTGGTGGACCTGCCCGGCTACGGCTGGGCCAAGGCGTCCAGGGGCGAGGTGAAGCGGTTCCAGAACCTGGGCCGCGATTACCTGCGCGGGCGCGTGACGCTGAAGCGGGGCTATCTGCTGATCGACAGCCGCCATGGCCTGAAGGCGGTCGATGACGAAGCCCTGGACGCCCTGGACGAAGCGGCGGTCAGCTATCAGATCGTCCTGACCAAGGCCGACAAGCTGAAGAAGGGCGAGGCCGAGCTGGTGGCTGAGAAGACCCTGAAGGCGGTGTCCAAACGCCCCGCCGCCTATCCCTTCGTGGCCGTGACCTCCTCGGAGAAGGGCCTGGGCATCCCCGAACTGCGCGCCGAGATCATGCGCACGACGGGGGTGGAGATCTGATCCTTCTCCAATCGGAGACCTTTGCGTAACGGCTGACGGCTCGAAATTTTCCGCTCATCCCCGCGAACGCGGGGACCCAGTTCTGTCCAGCCTGACGCCAGCGCTTCAGGACTTGCGAGCGGCGAATGATCCTCACCGGCTGCAACACCCAAAGCACTGGGTTCCCGCGTTCGCGGGGATGAGCGGAGGTAGGAATTACACAAAGGTCTCCCTTGGGCGCGGGGAAGTCGACCCCATATGGGCCGGATGCCCAAGCTGTCCGTTCTTGATCTGTCGCCGGTGCCCGAGGGCTCCGACGTTTCGCAATCCCTCGCCAACACCCTGGACCTGGCCCGGCACGCCGAGCGGCTGGGCTTCCACCGCTACTGGCTGGCGGAACACCACAACATGCCGGGCATCGCCAGCGCGGCCACCTCGGTGGTCATCGGCCATGTGGCGGCGGGGACCAGCACGATCCGCGTGGGGGCGGGCGGGATCATGCTGCCCAACCACGCGCCCTATGTCATCGCCGAGCAGTTCGGCACCCTGGCGGCGCTGCACCCGGGACGCATCGACCTGGGGCTGGGCCGGGCGCCGGGCACGGACCAGGCCACGGCGCGGGCGCTGCGCCGGACGCTGGATGGAAGCGTTGAAGATTTTCCGCGCGACGTGGCCGAGCTGATGAACTGGTTCGAGCCCGCCGAGGAGGGCCAGCGCATCCGCGCCACGCCGGGCGAGGGGCAGGATGTCCAGATCTGGATGCTGGGCTCGTCCACCTACGGCGCGCAGCTGGCCGCCCATCTGGGCCTGCCATACGCCTTCGCCAGCCACTTCGCCCCGGCCGAGCTGGAGCGGGCGCTGGCCATCTATCGCTCGAGCTTCCAGCCGTCCAAGCGCCTGTCAGAGCCCTATGTGATGCTGGGCTATAACGTCTTCGCCGCCGACACCGATGAAGAGGCGCGGGACCTGTTCACCTCGGTGCAGCAGGCCTTCGTCAATCTGCGCACCGGGCGGGCGGGCAAGCTGCCGCCGCCGCGTCCGGGCTACGCCGAGGCGCTGGACGCCGGCGCCCGCGCCATGATCGATCAGGCCCTGTCCTGTTCGGCGGTGGGCTCGCCCGAAACGGTGAAGACCCAGCTGAACGCCTTCATCGAGCGCCACAAGCCCGACGAGCTGATGGTCACCAGTCAGATCTTCGACCACGGCGCGCGGGTGAAGTCCTATGAAATTCTGGCGGAGGCCGCCGGTCAGGATCGGTAGGTTGCCGCCTGCGTCTGTACCCTCCATGCGCAGGGGATGAAGCGCACCCTGATCACCGCCGCCATCCTCGCCCTGTTTCTGGGCATCGCTCCGATCCTGAACCTGATCGACGGCCTGCGCCCCTTCGAGCGCCCGGCCCTGACCGGCGAACCGTGCGAGGCCGTGTCCTGGGCCGAGATCGCGCCGCTGGAGCTGGATTTCGAGGGCAAGACCGCCCAGACCCGCGGCCGCACCAACGGGGTTCAGGTCCGCGCTGCATGGGGCGAGGCGCCTGTCCGCTGCCGCCAGCTGTGGCGCCGGGCCGACTGCACCGCCACAGGGCCCGTCCACGTTCGCGCCCTGTCGGACGAGGCCGGCGTCTATTACCGCATCGCCCAGGGCCAGACCGCCCGCATCCGCGCCCACCGGGGGCGCATCGCCTGTGTGGCGAGCCCGGCCCGGCGGGCTGACGGCCGGCCCTAGTCTTTCGCGCCCTTCGGCTCGTGACCCTCCGGCGCCCGGCGCGGCGTCTCGAGCCGATAGAAGCCGCGCTCCAGCAGTCGGCGCGCCAGCTCGGCGTCCGGCATTTCGGGTTGCGGTTCTGTGCGATCCCCATCCATGACACCGTGAACCGGTCGTGCTTGTGATCGGTTCCGCGAGCCGGGAACATCATCGCGCCCATCCGGTTGTCAACCGCCACTCAAACGGAAGGGAGTGATCCGATGGCGACCGAGAAAACCCTGGACAACCTGTTCTACGACACCCTCAAGGACATCTATTACGCCGAGCGCAAGATCGCCAAGGCGCTGCCCAAGATGGCCCGCGGCGCCCAGGCCCCGGCCCTGAAAGCCGCCTTCGAGAAACACCTGGAGGAGACCGAAGGGCAGATCGAGCGCCTGCAGCAGGTGTTCGACATCATCGGCAAGCGCGCGATGGGCAAGACCTGCGAGGCCATCGAGGGGATCATCGCCGAGGGCGAGGAGATTCTGGAGGAATACAAGGACACCCCCGCGCTGGACGCGGGACTGATCTCGGCGGCCCAGGCGGTGGAGCATTACGAGATCACCCGCTATGGCACGCTCAAGCGCTGGGCCGAGCTGCTGGAGCTGCCCGACGCCGCGCGCCTTCTGGACGAGACCCTGAAGGAGGAATCCAAGACGGATTCGGATCTGACCCGGCTGGCGGACGAGTCTCCGAACCCGCGGGCGCTGGCGGCGGAATAGACTCGCCAGGACGGTTTGGGCGGCGCTTTGTCGTGACAGCGCCGCCCATGTCCGCTATCGCGCGCGGACGATGATCAAAGACGCCCTGACAGAAGACGAACGCCAGTCCGAGGAACGCGGCTGGGCCACGGCCCGGACCCTGGCCGAGGCGCTGCCTTACATCCAGGTCTATGACCGCGAGACCGTGGTGATCAAATACGGCGGCCACGCGATGGGCGAGGAGGCGGTGGCCCGCCAGTTCGCCGCCGATGTGGTGCTGCTGAAGCTGATGGGCGTCAATCCTGTGGTCGTCCACGGCGGTGGGCCGCAGATTTCGGCCATGCTGGACCGGGCGGGCGTCAAGTCCCAGTTCGTGGACGGGCTGCGCGTGACGGACGCCGAGACCATGCAGGTGGCCGAGATGGTCCTGTCCGGCGCGGTCAACAAGGTGATCGCCCACTGGATCACCGTGGCGGGCAAGGAGGCGGACGTTCGCGGCGTCGGCCTGTCGGGCAAGGATGCGGGCCTCCTGACGGTGGAGAAGACCCGCCGCACCAAGAGCGATCCCGACAGCATGATCGAACATGAGGTCGATCTGGGTTTCGTGGGCGAGCCGACCCGGGTGGACCCCAAGCTGATCCGGGGCCTGATCGCCTCGGAATCCGAAGACTGGGTGCCCGTCATCGCCCCCATTGGAGTCGCGGAGGACGGGCGCACCTACAACGTCAACGCCGATACGGTGGCGGGCGCCGTGGCGGGCTCGCTGCGGGCCAAGCGCATGTTGCTGCTCACGGACGTGAAGGGTGTGCTGGACAAGGACGGCCAGGTCATCCGGCAGATGACGGTGGCGGAAGCTCAGGCGCTGATCGACGACGGCGTGGCCACCGGCGGCATGATCCCGAAGCTCCAGACCGCCATGGCGGCGGTCAAGGCCGGGGTCGAGGCGGTGGTCATCCTGGACGGACGACGCCCTCACGCCATGCTGGTGGAGCTGTTCACCGAGCACGGCGCCGGAACCCTGGTGAAGGCGTGACCCGTTCGCTGGATCATGTCGAGCACTGGGTGTTCGACATGGACAACACCCTCTATCCGCCCGAATGCGGTCTGATGAGGCGGGTTCAGGACCGCATCAACGCCTATTTCGTGCGCACTGTGGGCTTGGCGGCCGAGGCGGCGCGGGAACTGCAGCTGAAGTATCTGCGCGAACACGGCACGTCGCTGAACGGGCTGATGCTGAACCACCGGGTGGACCCGCATGAATTCCTGGCCGAGGTGCATCAGGTGGAGCTGGACTGCCTGACGCCCGACGCGGCGCTGCGCGCGGGGCTGGCCCGGTTGCCCGGACGGCGGCTGGTGTTCACCAACGGGGCGGCGGCCCATGCGGAGCGGGTGCTGGCGGCGCTGGACATCGCCGACCTGTTCGACGACGTGTTCCACATTGAGGCCTCCGACCTGATCCCCAAGCCGGACCCGCGCGCCTTCGCCCGGCTGATCGAACGGCACGGGGTCGATCCACGCCGGACGGCCTTTTTCGAGGACACCGAGAAGAACCTGAAGCCCGCCGCCGAGATCGGCATGACCACGGTGCTGGTGGGCGCCCACGCCCCGGTTTCGACCGCCGATTTCGTGGACCACCGGGCTGAAGCCCTGCCGCCCTTCCTGAACCGCCTGATGAAAGACGCCGCATGACCCTGCTACTGGAATCCGTGATCGAGGCCGCGTGGGAGGACCGCGCCGCCCTGTCGCCCCAGACGACGGGCGAGGCGCGCGATGCGGTCAAGGCCGCCCTGGCGCTGCTGGATTCCGGCCAGGCGCGGGTGGCCTCGCGCGGCGCCGACGGCGTCTGGACGACCCATCAATGGCTGAAGAAAGCGGTCCTGCTGTCCTTCCGCCTCAACGACAACGAGGTCATGCGCACCGCAGGCAAGGGCTTCACCGCGCCGCACGCCGGCCATGGCCCGTGGTGGGACAAGGTTCCCAACAAATTCAGCAGCTGGAGCGAGGAGCAGTTCCGCGACGCGGGCTTCCGCGCCGTGCCGGGCAGCTTCGTGCGGCGCGGGGCCTTCATCGGCAAGAACGTCGTGCTGATGCCGTCCTTCGTGAACATCGGGGCATATGTGGACGAGGGCGCCATGGTGGACGCCTGGGCCACCGTCGGATCGTGCGCCCAGATCGGCAGAAACGTGCACCTGTCCGGCGGGGCGGGCATCGGCGGGGTGCTGGAGCCGCTGCAGGCCAATCCGACGATCATCGAGGACGGCTGTTTCATCGGCGCCCGGGCCGAGGTGGCCGAGGGCGTGATCGTGCGCGAGGGCGCGGTGCTGGCCATGGGCGTCTATCTGTCGGCCTCGACGAAGATCGTGGACCGGGCGACGGGCGAGGTGACGCGTGGCGAGGTGCCCGCCTACAGCGTCGTCGTGCCCGGTTCGCTGCCCGATCCGAAGGGCGGGCCGTCTCTGTACTGCGCCGTCATCGTCAAGCGGGTGGACGCCCAGACCCGCGCCAAGACCGGCGTCAACGAACTGCTGCGGGACTGATGAGCGAAGCCGAAGACAAGGCGGAAGACCCGGTCCCCACCTGGGGTCCCATGCGCTCGTTCGGGCGCATCCGCTCGCGCACCCTGAAGCCGCGCCAGGCGGCCCTGTTCGACACGCTGTTGCCGACCATCGCGGTTCCCGATCCCGAGGCCGGGCCCATCGATCCGAAGGCGCTCATGCCGGGGGCCAGGGAGGTCTGGCTGGAGATCGGCTTCGGCGGAGGCGAGCATCTGGCCGAACAGGCGCGGCGCAATCCCGAGACGCTGATGATCGGCTGCGAGCCGTTCCTGAACGGCGTGGGTTCGGCCCTGCGTCATGTCGAGGAAATGGGCCTTGAGAACGTGCGCATCCACGCGGGCGACGCGCGGGCGATCATGTCGGCCCTGCCGGATGCGTCGCTGGACCGGGTGATGATCCTGTTCCCCGACCCCTGGCCCAAGGCGCGGCACAACAAGCGCCGCCTGATCCAGGACGAGACGGCGGCCGAGATCGCGCGGCTGCTGAAGCCGGGCGGCCTGCTGCGCTTCGTCACCGAGTGGAAGGACTACGCCGCCTGGGCGCACGAGCGGTTCCTGCGGGCGGCGGGGCTGGAATGGCCGGCGGAAGACGCGGACGACTGGCGCATCGCTCCGGCCGATCATGTGACCACCCGCTATGAAGAGAAGAAGCTGGGCGACACCGCGCCCATCTTCCTGCAGTTCCGCAAGGTCTGAGGCTCAGCCCAGCCAGCCGTGCCGGGCGCCCCAGGCCAGGACCAGTTCGGGCCAGACGGCGGCCGGGCGGCCCTGGATCAGGCGGATGCCGAAGCCGTGGCCGCCCTCCTCGAACAGGTGCGTCTCGACCGGCGTGTTCGCCGCGCGCAGGGCCGCAGTCAGCATCAGGGCGTTCTCGGGCGGCACGGCGCCGTCGTCCATGGCGTGGACGATGAAGGTGGGCGGGGTGTCGCGCCGGGGCATGGTCTCCAGCGACCAATCGCGGATCTGGTCCGGCGTCGGGCTGTCCCCAAGCAGGAAACGACGCGACCCGGCGTGGACGTGCGGGTCGGTCAGGGTCGCCACCGGATACATCAGGATCGACAGGTCCGGGCGGGCCGGGACGGCGTCGACCGCGTCCGCCGGCTCATAAACCTGATCCCAATACCGCGCGGCCAGGGTCCCGGCCAGGTGCCCGCCGGCCGAAGCGCCCAGGGCGGCGATGCGGGCCGGGTCGATTCCGTATTCGGCCGCACCGGCCCGGATCAGGCGCATGGCCCGCTGGGCGTCCTGAAGCGGCGCGTCCGGCCCGGCCGCCCAGTTGTCGCCGGGCAGGCGGTAGCGCAGCACGAAACAGGTGATCCCCGCCGCCGCGAACACCCGGGCGCAGTCGTAGCCCTCCTTGTCCACCACGGCCCAGCGATAGCCGCCGCCGGGAATGAGCAGCAGGGCCGCGCCGTTCGGCCGCTGCGGCCGGAACACGGTCAGGATCGGGTCGGTCGTATAGACGGCGAAACGGTCGCGCCAGGCCGGGTCGGTGGAGCGTTCGTTCACCTCGGCGACCACGGTGACGTTTTCACCGCCGGGGGCCCCGTTCGGCCACAGGCGCACGGTCTCGGTCGGATCGGCGGGCGCACGTTCGGGCGTGACGGCGGCGGCGCGCACGGCCTCGCTCCAGGGCGCCTGGGGCCCGGATGCGGCATGGACGGATCCGGCGGTCAGACCCATGCCTGCGGCGGTCAGCAGACTGCGGCGGTGCAGGGTCATGCGGGGTCTCCCCGGCCGGGCGCCCAGTCGGGCGGCGCCATCTCGAAACGGTCGAAGACGAAGCCGGGCGCCACCGTGCAGGTGACCAGCGTCCAGTCGCCCAGCGGCCGGGCCGCCTGCCAGGCGTTCGCCGGGACCACCGCATGGGGGCGCTGGCCCGCCTTCAGGTCCGCGCCCAGCACATGGCGGACCGGTTCATCGGCGCCGGTCGCGGCGACCAGCAGCTCCAGCGGTTCGCCGGCGTTGAAGACCCAGACCTCGGAGGCGTCCGTGACCCGGTGCCAGTGCGATCTCTGCCCCGCCTCCAGCAGGTAATGGATGGCGGTGGAGACGGCGCGGCCCGGCGCGATCTCGGTCCGGTCCCGGAACGTCTCGCGGAACCAGCCGCCCTCGGGATGGGGCGAAAGGTCCAGAAGGGCGACGATCTCGGCGGCGGTCATGGGGTCAGCTTAGCGGCCACGGCGTCCCTGGCCAGAGGCTCAGACCATTTCCACCGCCATGGCCACGGCCTCGCCGCCGCCGATGCACAGGGACGCCACGCCCTTTTTCCCGCCGCGCGCCTGAAGCGCCGCCAGCAGGGTGGACAGCACCCGCGCGCCCGAGGCGCCGATGGGATGGCCCAGGGCGCAGGCGCCGCCGTTCACGTTCAGCTTCGCATGGTCGATGTCCAGCTCGCGCATGGCGATCATGGCCACCACGGCGAAAGCCTCGTTCACCTCCCACAGGTCCACCTCGGCGGCGGACCAGCCGGCGCGCTCCAGGGCCTTCTGCATGGCCGGGACCGGGGCGGTGGTGAACAGGCCCGGCTCGTGGGCGTGGGCGGCGTGGGCGGCGACCCGGGCGACGACGGGCAGGTTCAGGGCGCGTGCCGTGCTTTCGCGGGTCAGCACCAGGGCGGCGGCGCCGTCCGAGATAGAGCTGGCGTTGGCGGCGGTGATGGTGCCGTCCTTGGCGAAGGCGGGTTTCAGGGTCGGGACCTTGTCGGGCCGCGCCTTGCCGGGCTGTTCGTCCACCGCGACCGTCTCGGTGCCCTTGCGGCTG
Organism: Pseudomonadota bacterium; assembly: GCA_023433585.1. Classification (GTDB taxonomy): domain Bacteria; phylum Pseudomonadota; class Alphaproteobacteria; order Caulobacterales; family Caulobacteraceae; genus Brevundimonas. Next base: position 55,917 of record JAEZCL010000098.1, on the reverse strand, counting down.
GTCACCTCCACCGGCGTGATCTCGGCCTCGAACGCGCCCGAGGCGATGGCCGCGTTCGCGCGGTTCAGGCTTTCGATGGCGTAGGCGTCCTGGTCTTCGCGGGTGAACTGGTATTTCCGGGCCGAGTCCTCGGCGAAGGCGCCCATCAGCTTGCCGGGGGTGTAGGCGTCCTCCAGCCCGTCCAGATACATGCTGTCGGAAATCACGTCGTGGCCGATGCGGGCGCCGCCCCGGTGCTTGGCCATGACATAGGGCGCGCCGGTCATGGACTCCATGCCGCCCGCCACGATCACGTCCGCCGTCCCGGCCTTCAGCGCGTCATGGGCCATCATGGCGGCCTGAAGCCCCGAGCCGCACATCTTGTTGACGGTGGTCGCCTCCACATGACGGCCCAGGCCCGCGCCGATGGCCGCCTGGCGCGCCGGGGCCTGGCCCAGGCCCGCCGGCAGGACGCAGCCCATGAATATCTGCTGGACGTGCGCGGAGGCCACGCCGGAGCGCTCGACCGCCGCCTTGACCGCCGCCGCGCCCAGCGCGGTGGACTTCACGCCGGAGAACACGCCCTGGAAGCCGCCCATGGGGGTGCGGGCGAACGAACAGATGACGATGGGATCGGTCATGACGGGGTTCCTGAAATCTGATGTTCGGCAGATCGAGACGGCGGGCATGCCGGGGTGCTGGTGCTAGTGAGTCGTGAGTAGGGCGATGCGGGCTGACCTCGGCTTGCCTACTCACGACTCACTAGCACTAGCACCACTTGCGATCTTACAGCAGCTTGCGCCGTTGCCGCGACAGCGCCAGCGGCGTTCCATCGACGCCCCAGCAGGCGACTTCGTCCACCGTCCAGCCCAGGCCCAGGTCCAGCATGCGGAATTCGAAAAAGGCCCATCCGTCTGGCGCGGTCCGGGCGTTCGGCGTGGTCAGGATATCGTAGCGCAGGTCCACCGTGGTCATCATCGGCGGCGCCTTGGTGGTGGTCCAGGCGGGCGGATAAAGCGCATCCAGCAGGTAGCAAAGGCGCACCTCGTCCAGCGGCGCGCCGTCCCGGGTCCGCATCCACAGCCGTTCAACCGCCGCCCGGCCCTCATTGCCGCCCAGGATATGCGGCCCGCTCTCGAACCGATACTCCACATGCTGGGCGAAGCGCGGCTGCATCGGTCCTTTCAGGGTCCGCGCCAGGTCCAGCCTGTCCAGGGGCGGCGGCGGCGCACTGAGCGGCGCTAGCCTGGCCGCATCATCGGCGTCCCGCCCCCAGGTGGCCGTGGCGTGATGGGTCAGGCGTTCGCCCTGGCCCGCCTCCAGCACCGAATAGGCCACCGTGCGCCCGCCGCGCAGCATCCGGGGGCGGAGTGTCAGCGCCTGGCCGTATTTCGCCGCCGCCAGATACTGGACGTTCAGGGTGCGCAGCGGCGCGTCGATCCCCAGGCCCCGGCGCATGGCCTCGGCGCACAGGGCCGCCAGCAGCCCCCCGAACGGAAAGCCCGCCTCGGGCGGCGCACTGACCGGACCGTTGGAGAACTCACCGGAAAGCGCGGCGGTCAGGGCGTCGCCGTCAGGGGTCAGGGTGAGCGCGCGGTAGAGGGGATCGTCAGGAGAATCGGACATGGGCGTCGACATAGCAGAAAGGACGGACGGCGACCGGCGGCGAGTCTCCGCCCGCAAGTCGAGGGATGCAGGGGAACGCCGGGCGCGTCATCACGCCGCGATGTCCGTTGCCAAACAAGACTGACTTATTCAGTGTTGAATCGCAACCCACTTGTCAAAAGCCTGCCGCAGCGTCACCTTTAGGCCATGGGACGCACAGCCGACTATTCCCGCCAGAGCTGCTCCATCGCCGCCACCCTCGAGGTGATCGGCGATCCCTGGACGCTGCTGGTGATCCGCGACGCCTTCCAGGGCGTGACCCGTTTCGAGCAGTGGCAGGAGCGCCTGGGCGTGGCCCGCAACGTGCTGGCCGCCCGCCTCAAGACCCTGGTCGCCCACGGGGTGCTGGAGCCCCGACTCTATTCCGAGCGGCCGCCGAGGAACGAATATATCCTGACCGCGCGGGGCAAGGACCTCTACGGTGTGCTGGTGACCCTGCACGCCTGGGGCGCCAAGCATCTTTACGGCGACAGCGATTCCGGCGTCGACATGATCCACAAGACCTGCGGCCATTCGCTGGAGCCGCGCATCGCCTGCGGCTGCTGCGGCGAGGTGGTGCGCCCCCGCGACCTGTCGCTGGTGCTTAGCGAGGACCGCCCCACCGTGGGCGACGTCCTGACGCCCAAGGACGCCGCCTGAGGCTTCTATCCCGCGCGCAGGAGTCCGTCCAGGACCGCGTGGCTCGCGGTGATCGAGGCCAGGGAGTCGCCCGGCTCGTCATGCTCGACGAACCAGTGCGCGAACCGGTGACGGGCGAAGATGTCGGCGAAATCAATGACGCCGGCTCCCACGTCGACCATTGACCCGTCCGCCGCCATGTCCTTGACGTGGCACATGGGATAGCGGTTCGGGTTCGCAGCCAGGATCGCGTTCACGTCCTCACCCGCCTTGACCGCCCAGAACAGGTCCAGTTCGAAATCCACCAGGGCGGGATCGCAGCGCTCCAGCAAGAGGTCGAACGGCTTGACGCCGTCGATGGGCTGAAACTCGAAGTCGTGGTTGTGATAGGCGAAGCGCAGGCCCGCGCCCCGGCACTGCTCGGCGAAGCCGTTGAACCGGTCGGCCCAGGCGCGCCACTGGTCCAGGGTCCGGCGCTCCTCCTCGGGCAGCCAGGCCACGATCAGGGTCTGGTGCCCCACCACCACGGCCCGTTCGATGGGCAGTTCGGGGTTGTCCCTGACATCGGTGAAGGCGATGTGCGCGGCGGGCGCGGCCAGCCCCGCGTCATCCAGGTACTGGCGCACGCCGGCCGGGGGCGTGTCGAAATAGCCGGCGAACTCCACTTCCCGATAGCCGATGCGGGCCACCGCCTCGAGGGTTCCGGCCATGTCCTGGGCCATGCGGTCGCGCACGGTGTAGAGTTGGACGCCCAGGCGCGGAGCCGCCGCCTCGGCGGCGCGCGGCGCGCAGGCGGCGGCGCTCAGGGCCGCGGCGCCGGCGAGGATCGAGCGGCGGGACAATCTGGACTGCATCAGATGGCTCCTTGCGAAAGCAGGTCGGCGGCGTGGTTCGCCGCGCGCGCCGACATGGCCATGTAGGTCAGGGACGGGTTCTGGCAGGCCGATGAGGTCATGAACGACCCATCGGTGACGAACAGGTTGGGGACGTCGTGCGCCCGCGCCCAGCCGTTCAGCACCGAGGTCGAAGGATCGCGGCCCATGCGCGCCGTGCCCATCTCATGGATGCCGTAGCCGGGCGCCAGCACCGTGTCGCGGCGCGGGCGCACATTGGCGTAACCGGCGGCGCGCAGCATCTCCAGGGCGTCGGTCTGGGCCCGGGCCGCCAGCTTCAGGTCGTTCTCGCCATAGGCGCACGCGATGCGCGGGATGGGTGCGCCCCAGCGGTCGCGGCGGCCGGTCAGGGTGACGCGGTTGTCGGGGTTGGGCAGCATCTCCCCGAACGCGCCGATGGACATGACCCAGCCGCCGGGACGGTTCAGATCCGCCTTCAGTTCGGCCCCCACGCCGGGCGTGTGCGACCCGCGCGCCCAGGTCTGGCGCGAGGCCCCGCCCTGGAAGCCGTAGCCGCGCACGAAATCCCTGTCCGGTTCAGTGACGTTGCGGTAGCGCGGCATGTAGATTCCCGCCGGGCGGCGCCCGGCGTAGTAGCGGTCCTCGAAGCCGGGCACGTCGGCCACGGCGCCCATGCCGCTGATGTGGTCCATCAGGTTGCGGCCCACCTGGTCGCTGCGGTTGGCCAGCCCGTTCGGGTTCGCCTCGGACGTGGAATTCAGCAGGATCTGGGCCGAATTGATCGCCGAGGCGCACAGGAAGACGACGCGGCCATGATAGGTGCGGTGCTCGCGGCTGTTCATGTCGATCACCCGCACGCCGGTGACGCGGCCGGTCGAGGGATCGTGGTCCAGGCCGTCCACGGCGGCGCCCGTGACGACGGTCAGGTTCCCGGTGCGCTCGGCGGCGGGCAGGGTGGCCGACAGGCTGGAGAAATAGGCCCCGAACGAGCAGCCGCGATAGCAATGGTCGCGGTACTGGCACTGGCCCCGGCCCAGCTCGGTCTGTTCGTCGGTGGGCCGGGTCAGGTGCGCCACGCGCCCCATCATGAAACGGCGGCTGGGCCAGCGCGCCTCGATCCGGGCCTTGAAGTCCTTCTCCACCGCGTTCAGGTCCATGGGCGGCTGATAGATTCCGTCCGGCAGCTGGGGCAGGCCCGCCGTCTCACCCGAGATTCCGGCGAAGCGCTCCACATGATCGTACCAGGGCGCCATGTCCGCATAGCGGATGGGCCAGTCCACCCCGTGGCCGTCGCGCAGATTGGCCTCGAAATCCATCTCGCTGAGGCGATAGCTGTGCCGCGCCCACAGCAGCGACCGCCCGCCCAGATGGTAGCCCCGGATCCAGACGAACGGCTTGTCCTCGGGCGTTTCATAGGGATGCTCGTCGTCGCGCACCCAGAAATGCTTGTTGGCGGTGGTGAAGGCGTAGCATTTGCTCTGGACCGCGTAATGCTCGGCGATCTCCGCCTCGGGCACGCGGCCCCGGTTCTCGATCTCCCACGGCGCCTGATGGTCAGTGTAGTCCGGCCCGTGCTCCACATGGCGGCCGCGCTCCAGCACCAGGGTTTTCAGGCCCCGCTCGCACAGCTCCTTGGCGGCCCAGCCGCCGCTCATGCCCGAACCCACCACGATGGCGTCGAAGGCCCCGCTCATGGCGCGAAGGCCCAGGCCCGGTCGCCCTCGGCCAGGGGGATGTCGGCCTGCCAGGCGCCGGGGACCAGCTCGTAGCGCAGGGCCTGGGCCGCGCCGATCTCGGAGGTGTAATAGCCCACCAGGATCAGCTCCTTCAGGCGGCCGTAGAGATTGTCCGCCTCGAACAGCACGGCCGCGTCATGCTCGGTCAGCACCGCCAGGCGGCGGTCCGGCGGCAGGGAGGCGAAGCGCATGCCGTGAGCGGCGCGCGCCCGGTCGTCGATGGCGTCCAGCGCCGTGGTGAACTGGCCCTGGCTGTCGCGCGAGGCCCAGTCGCGCATCATGGAGTCCACGAAGGCCGGAACCTCCGCCGCCAGGGCGCCGGGGGTGTCGGTGGCCGGGATCATGGTGTCGGCCACGGCGTCCAGCAGGGCGCGGCGCCGGTCGTCGAAGAACGGGCCTGAACCGGACGAGCCACAGGCCTGCAACGCGCCCGCACCCGCCGTCGCGCCCACCAGCGCCAGGGCCCTGAGCATCAGGGCGCGGCGATCAAGCCCAGGCGCGGCCTTGTCGAACGTCATGGCTTTCTCCTCATGCGCCGGGGGCTGATGACGACCGTCCGGCTCGAACCCGCCGCCGGCGCCTATTCGCCCCGGTCGCCCGCCCCGGCGTTCGGGTCGCCCAGGCGATGCTTGCGCTCGACCAGCCACACGGCGCCGAAGATCACGAACAGGATGACGGGAATGATCGCCACGGTCTGGAACGAGGTCTCGGCGGCGTGGGCCAGGACGCGCGACAGCTCCGGGCCGGTCTGAAGGGCGGCGAAGACCTCTTCGCCCCCGGCGGCCTCCAGCTTGGCCTGGTCGTAGATGGCGCCGAGCCGGGGCAGGACGAACCAGATGGCCATGGCCCCGGCGAAGCCCACCAGGCCGATGGTCCAGGGGCCGCCGCGCGGATAGCGGTGCGCCACCGCCGCCAGCATGGTGGGCCACATGAAGGCCACGCCCACCGCCCACAGGGTCGCGGCCAGGAAGGCGGCGGGGGGCGACGATGCGAGGCTGAGGAGATAGAGCCCGATGGCCGCCGGGATGGTGCAGACGCACAGGAGGCCCATGTCCGAGATGCGGTGCGCCAGGGCGCCGGCGAAATGGCGCATGACGAACATGATGGCCGAGACATAGATCAGCACCAGGATGCCCGGCATGCCCACGGTCTGGGTCAGGGCCACGTCCACCCACGACCCCGGCGCCAGCTCGGCCGAGGCGGTCAGGAACATGATGGCCGCGAAGATCCAGAAGCTGGGCCGCCTGAACGGCTCGGCCATCATGGCGGGGAACGAGACGCCCAGCACTGTGCTCTCGGTCTTGGGGAAGGTCTGGCCCAGGGCCCAGACGCCGAAGATCACGCCGGGAATGACGATCAGGGCGATGGCGATGCGCCAGTCCATATCCAGGGTCTGGAAAATCACGATGCTGAGCAGGCCGCCCACGACGATGCCCGCCGGCCACCAGGCGTGCAGCACGTTCAGCCGATGCGTCTTGTCATCGGGATAGAGGACGGCGGTGACCGGATTGATGGCCGCCTCGGTGGCGCCCCAGCCGACGCCGCACAGGATCATGCCCAGGCTGACCATGCCCACCACGCCGTCGCCGGTCATGGGCGCGGCGATGATGAGGATCGGCCCGGCGATGAAGCAGGCCGAGGCCAGAAGGATCACCCGCTTGGCCCCGATCAGGTCCAGGAACGGGCAGATGACCAGCAGCGACAGGGCGAAGCCCAGGAACGAGTTGCCCAGGGCCGTGGCGATCATCTCGCCTGATCCGGCCAGGTTTATGGGGTCGAACAGCGCCTCCTTGATGGCGCCGGAGGCCCCGGTGCGCAGCGAGAACGACATGGCCGCCGTGACCAGCGCCAGCACGCAGATCCAGAACAGCGCGCGCCTGTTGAAGCCGTGGGCGGCCCCTTGTCCCTCCATGATCGCTCCTCCCCGAACGATGCTGTTTTCATTTGTCTGACAGTATGCGCCCTACGGGTCCAGCCCCAATATGCGCCGGTTGCGATCACGATCGGCTTCAGCCCCGGCGAAATCGTCGAAGGCGCGGTCGGCGCGCCGGATCATGTGCGCGGCGATGAACGGGGCGCCTTCCTTCGCGCCCTGTTCGGGATGCTTGAGACAGCATTCCCATTCCAGCACCGCCCAGCCGTCGTAGCCGTATTGGGTCAGCCGGGAGAATATGCCCCGGAAATCCACCTGGCCGTCGCCGAGCGAGCGGAACCGCCCGGGCCGGTCGACCCAGCCGGAATAGGAGCCGTAGACCCCGGCGCGCCCGCTAGGCAGGAACTCGGCGTCCTTCACATGAAACGCCTTGATGCGCGCGTGATAGATGTCGATGAAGGCCAGGTAGTCCAGCTGTTGCAGGACGAAGTGGGACGGGTCGTAGAGGATGTTGGCGCGCGGGTGATCGCCGACGGCCTCAAGGAATCGCTCGAAGGTGACCCCGTCGTGCAGATCCTCGCCCGGATGCAGCTCGTAGCAGGCGTCCACCCCGCAGTCCTCGAACACGTCCAGGATGGGCCTCCAGCGCCGCGCCAGTTCGGCGAAGCCCTCCTCCACCAGGCCCGCCGGGCGCTGGGGCCAGGGATAGACCGTGTGCCACAGAAGGGCGCCCGAGAAGGTGGCGTGCGCCGTCAGCCCGAAGCGCTCGCTGGCCCTGGCCGCCAGCTTGACCTGGTTCGTCGCCCAGTCCTGCTTGGCTTTCGCGTTCCCCCGGATCGCTTCCGGTGCGAAGGCGTCGAACAGGGCGTCATAGGCCGGATGCACGGCGACCAGCTGGCCCTGCAGGTGGGTGGACAGTTCCGTCACCTCCACGCCCGCCTCGGCGCAGACGCCCTTCAGCTCGTCCACATAGGTCTGGCTCTCGGCGGCCTTCTCAAGGTCGATGAGGCGGGCGTCCCAGGTGGGAATCTGAACGCCCTCGTAGCCGTAATCCGCCGCCCAGCGGCTGATGTTCGCCAGGGTGTCGTGCGGCGCCGTGTCGGCGGCGAACTGCGCCAGGAAGATGGCCGGGCCCTTCATGGTCTTCTCCTCAAGCCGTATCAGGCGGTCACACGGAATCCAGGTCGGTCCAGACTGCGCCCGCCGCGCTGGATTGTTTGGCGGCGCGCACGAAACGCATCGCCGACAGCGCGTCCTCGATGGTGGCGTAGCCGGGGTCGGCCGGGTCGGCCGGGCCGCCGTTCAGGATCGCCTCCCCGAAGGCGCGGTAGATGTTGGCGAAGGCCTCCAGATAGCCCTCCGGATGCCCGCCCGGGGTGCGCTGGATCGCCTGGATCGGCGCGGCCAGATAGGGGCGGTTTCCGCCCGCGCCCCAGATCTCGGCCGGGCGGTCCCGATAGCCGACGCGCAGGGTGTTGGGCTCTTCCTGGCGCCAGTGCAGGCTGGCCTCGTCGCAATATATGGAGATCGCCAGGTCGTTGGCGTCGCCGACGCACACCTGGCTGGCGGTCAGGGTTCCTCGGCCGCCGCCGTGCAGATGGAACAGGGCCGCCCCGTCGTCGTCCAGCGACCGGCCCGGCAGCATGGCCAGCTCGGCGCAAAGGCGCGTGACCCTACGCCCCGTGACGTATTCGACCAGGTTGAAGGCGTGGGTGCCAATGTCGCCGAAGGCCCCGCCTTCGCCCGAGCGGGCCGGGTCGGTGCGCCACTCCGCCTGCTTGTTGCCGTCGATGTCCGAGGCGCGCGAGAGCCAGTCCTGGGTGTATTTCACCGCCACGCGCCGGACGGCGCCGAAACGCCCGCCCGCCACCAGTTCGCGCATCTGCTTCACCAGCGGATAGCCGGTGTAGGTGTGGGTGACGCCCAGCAGCCGCCCGGCCTTTTCCGCCGCATCGCCGATGGCTGCGGCGTTCTCCAGGGTGTCGGCCAGGGGCTTGTCGCAGATGACATGAAAGCCCGCCTGGAACGCCGCGATGGCGGGCGGGGCGTGCATGTGGTTGGGGGTGACGATGGATACGGCCTGGATGCGCCGGTCCTCGGGCAGGGCCGCCTCGGCCGCGATCATCTCGGCGAAGGAGCCGTAGGCGCGGGCCGGGTCGAGGCCGATCGCGGCGCCGGAGCGGCGAGACTTTTCAGGGGCCGAGGACAGCGCACCCGCCGTCAGCTCCCAGTTCCCGGCGATGGCCGCCGCCGTGCGGTGCACCGCGCCGATGAAGGCGCCCTCGCCGCCGCCGACCATGCCGTAGCGCAGCTTGACCAAGCGCCCCTCCCAATTGACTGACAATTGACACGACGGGCGTAACCCCTTCCTTGTGTTTAAGTCAAACGGCGCGCAGCGCCATCCCTGGGGAGGGAGCCGTCATGATCGATCGCCGCCGCCTGCTGTTCGGCGCCGCGGCCGCCGGGCTGGCCATGCCGGCCGCCGCCCAGGCCCGCAGCCTGGTCCAGGGCCGCCCGGCGCGCGTGTTCTATCTCAGCGAATCCCGGGGCTGGCGCCACGCGCCGGTGATCCGGCCGGACGACGGCGGCCCGGCGCCCTCCGAGGCGGCCATGACCGCCATCGCCGAACGCACCGGCGCCTTCAGCGTCCAGGTCTCCCAGGACGCGCGCGAGATCACGCCGGAGCTGCTGCGGACCATCGATGTGCTGGCCTTCTACACCACCGGCCCGCTGCCGATATCGCGCCAGACCTGGCAGATGATCCAGGCCTGGGTCGCCTCCGGGCGCGGCGGCGTGGTGGGGCTGCACAGCGCGGCGGACACCGGCCTGGACTTCGAGGGCGGAGATGACGCCTGGACCCGTTTCATCAACGGGCGCTTCGCGGGCCATCCCTGGAACCAGGGCGATGCGGTGCGCATCCGCACCTATCACACGGACCATCCGGTCACGGCCATGTGGCCCGAAGCCTTCGACTACAGCGAGGAGATCTATCAGTACCAGGGCTTCGATCCCGCCCGCGCGCGAGTGCTCCAGGGGCTGGATTTCACCGGCACGCCCACAAGGCGGCCCTGGGCCGTGCCGGTGACCTGGGTGCGCGAGGTCGGACGGGGGCGGCTGTTCTTCACCAACCTGGGCCATACGCCGGAGACCTGGGAGGATCCCCGCTTTCAGTCGCAGATCGTCGAGGCGGTCGCTTGGGCGCGCGGGCTCGGCCGGGCCGAGGCCGACCCCAATCCGTCGGAACAGGCGGTGCACGCCATCGAGGCGCTGCTGGCCTATGCGGGGGACGACCCCGCCCTGGTCCGGAACCTGGCGCGCCGGGACGACCGCTGGCTGAGGACCGTCCATGACCGCATCTCGGGCCTGAGGCCGATTTACCCGGCGGACGAGGACGCGGACCGCGCCCCCTTCGACGCCGCGCTCCAGGCCGTGCGCGACATGGTGCTGGGGCAGACCGACTGAGGACGGGTTTTCCCCGCCCGCGTGGAATCTTGCGCGCCACGGCCTGGTCCCCGCCCCTCCGGCCGACCTTAACGCCCGCGTCCAAGGGGATCGCCCGGCCGCGCTTTGCAAAAGGCGGCGGATTGAAGCGTTAGAACCGAACCCGGGTCACCGGCCGGTCGGCCAGGGTCTCCGGCGTCCGGACGTTCCAGGCCAGGCCCATCCGCTCCAGCAGTTGGATGAAGCGGAACCCCCAGTCGCTCTGGCCGGGATAGAGGCCGATGCGCGCCGAGCCGGGAAAGGCGTGATGGTTGTTGTGCCACGCCTCGCCCATGGTGGGCACGGCGGCCCAGGGCACGTCGTGGGCCTGGACGCCCGCTTCCTTCACCAGCCAGGTCTGGGGGCCGCGCCGGTGCGCCAGATGGCCCACGAACCAGTGCCCGGTCACCGACGCCGTCACCCGGGCGCACACGCCCCAGACCACGAAGCTCCACCCGCCCATGAGCCAGAGCGCGGCCGCGATGGGAAGCTGCTGCAGCATCCAGGTGCGCTCCAGGAAACGATAAAAGGGATCGCGTCCGACGTGGCCCAGGTCGAAACCGGGCGGATGCTCCAGGTCGAGGCGGCAGTGCATCTGCCACACCGCATCAACCGGCATGGGCGCCCGATGGGCCAGATAGTCGTGGCAGTCCGCCTGGCGTTGGGCCCAGTCGCGCAGGTCGTGGGTGCGGATCATCCAGAACGGCCCGCTCATGCCCACGGCGGTTCCGAACCAGACCAGGATGCGCTCCAGCCACAGGGGACACTCGAAACTGCCGTGGATCAGCCGCCGGTGGAATCCCACCGAATGGCCCAGCAGCAGGCCCGCGCCCGTGGTGGTGACGAAGACGACGAAGGCGCTCCAGCTGAACAGCAGCGGCCCGGCGATCAGGGTGGCGGCCATCATGGCGCCGTTCCACAGCGAATGGACGGGATCCCAGCGGACCCGGCCACGGACCGGGCTGCAGCCGGGCGTCTCGACCAGACTGTTGACCGCGCACGGATCATGATGATCGGCGGTCATGACACGCTCGCCCCGCAGTCGGCGCGGCGGTAGGCGACGCGCCACAGGGCAAGCCCGGCGGCGGCGCCCGATACGGCGCCCATGACGATGGCGTTCAGGACGCCAAACACATCGGCCAGCGTCAGGAAGGCGATCGTGACCAACGCGATGCCGGACAGGGCGGCGGCCCACGGCCCAACCAGCCCGACGCGATGCAGGATGAACCAGAGCGGCAGCGCCAGAAGGCCGCCGATGCTCCAGATGATTGCGGCCATGGGAAAGGCGAAACCCGCTATGAAGGCAATCTCCGCCAGTCGCCAGGCGAAGTCTGGAGCGTCGCCCGGAGCGGTGCTCATGCCAATCGTGAGCATGAAGGCCGTCATGGCCGCGCCCGTGAATGCACCCGCGAAATAGCCGCTGATCCCGGACCCCGGATCAAGCTCATACCGCCGCCTGACCCCGCTCATGCCGCGCCCGCCCGCTCACCGCGGCGGCGATAGGCCACGCGCCACAGGGTGAAGCCGGCCGCACCGCCAGTGACGGCCCCGAACAGCATGATGATGGGCGAATTCGTCGTGGACAGGCCGATCATCCCCGTGAGCCCGGCCAGGGTCAGCGCCGCCAGACTCGCCCCCGCCATGACGGCGGCGACAGGACCTCTCAGGCCGACGCGGTGAAGGAGGAACCAGATGGGCGGCGCAACTACAGCCACGCCCACCATCCAGGGGATCAGGCTGATGACGAAAACATACAACAACCACAGCACTCCCTGAATGAGAAGCAGGGGGTCCGTCCAGGGAGAGCTTTCCGCGATGCTCAGGATTGTGGGAAGCGCGATGGTCGCGGCGGTCAGGGCGGCGCCTGTAACCATCGCGGCCGACGCCGCCATCACCGGATTGCGCGAATTCCGTTCGTACCGATGCGCCTTGGCGGCCATGCCGCGCTCTCTCAATAATTTAAGTCATTACTTAAATCGTGAAATCCTGACTGGCAACCCCTTCGTGAATCGCTTAAATACTCTCTCATGCAGCGCGTGTTCGAAGCCCTCTCATCCACCGTCCGGCGCAGGATTCTCGCCTATCTGGCCCATGCGGATATGACGGCGGGCGAGATCGCCGCGCGGTTCGAGATCTCGAAACCCGCAGTGTCTCAGCACCTTTCGATCTTGGAGAACGCCGGGCTGGTGACCAGCGAGAAGCGGGGGCAGTTCGTGCACTATAGCCTGGTCCCCGACCACCTGGCCAACACCCTGAACGCCTATGCCCAGGAGGTCTGCCCGGTCTCCAAGCCGTTGAAAGCCGAAAGCGCCGAGATCGCCCGGACGCGAAAGGGCGACAGCGGCGGCTGACGGCGGCGTTTCCGACGCCTATGTTGCCCGTCATGTCCGAGCCCGCCGATTCCACAGCACCCGTCACCGTCGAGATCGACCGCGAATTGACCCAGGACGGGCCGGCGCTGCGGCTCTATCTGATCGACGCCTCGGCCTACATCTTCCGGGCCTATCACGCCCTGCCGCCCCTGACGCGCAAGTCGGACGGCCTGCCGGTGGGGGCGGTGCAGGGCTACTGCAACATGCTGTGGAAGCTGATGCGGGACTTCAAGGGCGAGGACGGGCCCACGCACCTGGCGGCCATTTTCGACCATTCGGAAAAGACGTTCAGGAACGACCTCTATCCCGCCTACAAGGCCCACCGCCCGCCGCCGCCGGAGGATCTGATCCCCCAGTTCGCCCTGGTGCGCGAGGCCACCGCCGCCTTCGGCGTGCCGTGTGTGGAGCTGCCCGGCTATGAGGCCGACGACCTGATCGCCACCTATGCCTGTCAAGCGCGCGACCAGGGCGGCAAGGCGGTGATCGTCAGTTCGGACAAGGACCTGATGCAGCTGATCGGCGGCGGGGTGGTCATGTACGACCCCATGAAGGACGCGGTGCTGGAGCACGAAGCTGTCATGGCCAAGTTCGGCGTGGGGCCGGACCGGGTGGTGGACGTCCAGGCCCTGATCGGGGATTCCACCGACAATGTGCCCGGCGCCCCCGGCATCGGGGTCAAGACGGCCTCGGCGCTCATCACCGAATACGGCGACCTGGACACGCTTCTGGAACGCGCGGGCGAGATCAAGCAGAACAAGAGGCGCGAGACCCTGATCGAGTTCGCCGATCAAATCCGCCTGTCACGCGAGCTGGTGCGCCTGACCTGCGATGCGCCTTCGCCGGAGCCCATCGAGGATTTCGCGGTGCGCGACCCCGATCCCGAGGCGCTGTCGGCGTTCCTGGACAAGATGGAGTTCCGTTCGCTGGCCCGCCGGGTGGGCGACGGCAAGGCGCCGGAAAAGGAAGGCGTCACCTTCCCCAACGGTTCGCTGAACGGTGGGCGGGCCAGGGCGATGAGCGCACCGGTGGCGACGCCCCGATACGCCCCGGCCGAGCGCGCGACGCCGGCCGAGGCGCACAGGTTCGACGTGGACGCCTATGAATGCGTGACCACGCTCGAGGCGCTGGAGGCGTGGATCGCCGAGGCCAGGGCGGCCGGGGTGATCGGCTTCGACACCGAGACGGACTCCCTGTCCTCCAGCCACGCGGAGCTGTGCGGCCTGTCGCTGGCCACGGCGCCGAACCGGGCCTGCTACATCCCCCTGACCCATGAGAATCCAGACCAAGCCGAGGGCGGCGGGCTGGATTTCGAGGGGGCCGGCCGGACGCGGCCGGACCAGCTGGAGATCGAGGAGGCTCTGGCCAAACTGAAGCCGCTGCTTGAGGACCCCTCGGTCCTGAAGGTGGGCCAGAACATCAAATACGACATCGCCGTCATGGCCCGGCACGGGATCGCCGTGGGGCCGATCGACGACACCATGCTGATCTCCTACGTCCTGGGCGGGGGGCTGCACGCCCACGGCATGGACGAGCTGGCCAAGCGGCATCTCGGTCACCAGCCCATCGCCTTCAAGACGGTGGCCGGGACCGGCAAGGCGCAGAAGAGCTTCCGCCACGTGGAGCTGAAACCGGCCACCTGTTACGCCGCCGAGGACGCGGACGTGACGTTGCGGCTGTGGGGCATCCTGAAGCCGCAATTGGCGGCCGAAGGCCTGGCCAATGTCTATGAGACGCTGGAGCGCGGCATGCCTGCGGTGCTGGCGGACATGGAGATCGCGGGCATCCGCGTCGACCCGGACCGGCTGCGCGGCCTGTCCAGCGAGTTCGGCATGCGCATGGCCGAGCTGGAGACGAAGGCGCACGAGCTGGCCGGACGCCCCTTCAACCTGGGCAGCCCCAAGCAGATCGGCGACATCCTGTTCGGCGAGATGAGCCTGGAGGGCGGCAAGAAGACCGCCACGGGCCAGTGGGGCACCGATGCGTCGGTGCTGGAGGAGCTGGCGCTGACCCATGAGCTGCCACGCACCCTTCTGGACTGGCGCCAGCTGTCGAAACTGAAGGGCACCTACACCGACGCCCTGGTCCAGGCCGCCGATCCCGAGACGCACCGGGTGCACACCTCGTTCCAGCTGGCCGCCGCCTCCACCGGGCGGCTGGCGTCGTCGGACCCGAACCTTCAGAACATCCCCATCCGCACCGAGACGGGCCGCCAGATTCGTCAGGCCTTTATCGCCAGTCCGGGCCATGTGCTGATCTCGGCGGACTACAGCCAGATCGAGCTGCGCCTCCTGGCCCACATCGGCGACATTCCGGAGCTGAAGGCCGCCTTTGCGGCAGGCCACGACATTCACGCCGCCACGGCTTCGGAGATGTTCGGCGTGCCCATGGCCGAGATGACGCCCGAGACGCGGCGCCGGGCCAAGGCCATCAATTTCGGCATCATCTACGGCATTTCCGCCTTCGGCCTGGCGGCCCAGCTAGGCATCGGCCAGGGCGAGGCCGGGGCCTATATCAAGACCTATTTCGAGCGCTTCCCCGGCATCCGCGACTATATGGACCGCACCAAGGCGCTGGTGCGCGAGCAGGGCCATGTCACCACCCTGTTCGGGCGTCGCGTGCACGTGCCCGCCATCCATTCCAAGTCCGCCGCCGAGCGCCAGTTCGGCGAGCGCGCCGCCATCAACGCCCCGATCCAGGGCGCCGCCGCCGACATCATCCGCCGCGCCATGATGCGCATGCCCGGCGCCCTGAAGGACGCGGGGCTGGAAACGCGGATGCTGCTGCAGGTCCACGACGAACTGGTGTTCGAGGCGCCGGAGGCGGAGGCCGAGCGCGCCATGGCGGTGATCCGCAAGGTCATGGAGACCGCCCCCCTGCCCGCCGTCGCCCTGACCGTGCCCATCGACGTGGAGGCCAAGGCCGCCGCCAACTGGGATCGGGCGCACTAGAAAAGCCCGTCTCGCCTTGTCGGCGACCCGCGCATGGGGCAAAGCGCGGGCCATGCGCATCGCCTTCATGGGAACCCCCGAATTCGCCGTGCCGTCCCTGGCCGAGCTGATCGCGGCCGGGCACGAGATCGTCGCCGTCTATTCCCAGCCGCCCCGGCCGAAGGGGCGCGGACAGAAACTGACGCCCTCGCCGGTCCACGCCTTCGCCGAGAGCATGGGCCTGGCGGTGTTCACGCCGGAATCCATGAAGTCGTCCGAGGCGATCGATACGTTCCGATCGCTGGATCTGGATGCGGCCGCGGTGGTCGCCTATGGCCAGATCCTCAGGCCCGAAATCCTGGAGGCGCCGCGTCTGGGCTGCTTCAACCTGCACGGCAGCCTGCTGCCGCGCTGGCGCGGCGCCGCGCCGCTCCAGCGGGCGATCATGGCGGGCGACCGCCAGACCGGCGTGCAGATCATGCGCATGTCCGAGGGCCTGGACGAGGGGCCGATCCTGCTGTCCGAGATCATGGACATTCGCCCCGACGACACCGCCGCCAGCCTGTCGGAGCGCATGTCGCACATCGGCGCCGCCCTGTGGCCCCGGGCCCTGGCCGCCATCGAGCGGGGCGCCGCGACCGAGGCGGAGCAGGCCGGCGAGCCCACCTATGCGAAGAAGATCACCCCGGCGGAGGCGCGCATCGACTGGTCGCGCCCGGCGGTCGAGCTGGACTGTCACATCCGGGGCCTGTCGCCCTTCCCCGGCGCCTGGTTCACGGGTCCGGACGGAACGCGGATCAAGGCGTTGATGTCGCGGGTCGAGGAGGGATCGGGACCGGCCGGACAGGTGCTGGACGACGGGCTTCTGGTCGCCTGCGGGACCGGTGCGGTGCGCCTGACCCGCGTGCAGCGCGAAGGCCGGGGCGCCCAGGCCGCCGAGGAATTCCTGCGTGGCCATCCTCTGGCGTCCGGGGCGATGCTGGCCTGATGCCCCGCTATCGCCTGACCATCGAATACGACGGCTCGAGCTTCAACGGCTATCAGGCCCAGGACGGCCTGCCGACGGTGCAGGGGGCGTTGGAGGCGGCGATCCTGGCCTTCTGCGGCGAGACGATCCGGCTTCAGGCCGCCGGGCGCACCGACGCGGGCGTCCACGCCCTGGGCCAGGTGATCCACGCGGACCTGGACCGCGACTGGCCCGCCGCCACGGTGATGAACGCCCTGAACGCCCATCTGATCGGATCGCCGGTCGTGGTGCTGGCCTGCGAGGTCGCCGAGGGCGACTGGCACGCGCGTTTTTCCGCCGTCGAAAGGCGCTATCTCTACCGCATCCTCAACCGTCCGGCGCCGCCGGCGCTGGACCGGGGCCGGGTCTGGCACGTGAAGAAGCCTCTGGACGCGGAGGCCATGCACCGGGCGGCCCAGGCGCTGGTGGGCCATCACGACTTCACAACCTTCCGCGACCTGGCCTGTCAGGCGAAATCGCCCATGAAGACCCTGGACCTGGCCCGGGTCAGCCGCGTGGGCGAGGAGGTTCACCTGAGCTTCGCCTCGCGCTCATTCCTGCATCGTCAGGTGCGCTCCATGGCCGGCACCCTGGTCGAGGCGGGCCTGGGGCGCTGGGAGGTCGATGACGTGCGCGCCGCCCTGGAGGCCAGGGACCGGCGCGCCTGCGGGCCGGTGGCCCCGGCCTGCGGGCTCTATCTGAGCGGCGTCGGCTACTGAGGGATCAGCAGCGGCGGTCGACGGTGCACTGGACGCCTTCGCCGGCGGCCTGAAGATCCTGGCCCACGCCGCGCACGGTGTTGCAGGCCGACAGGGTCAGGGCGACGGCGGTGAGGGCGAGAACGGCGGCTTTGCGCATGACGGTTATGCTCCTGCGAAGGTCGATGATCTGAATGGTCAGCTTGGCCATAAGTTCCGATTGGGGCGATAGGCGGGCGCCCGGATCATCTGCTAGATGCGGGTCATGACATCGCGCATCCAGCCTCAAGGCACCGCCGCCCGCCGCCTCGTCGAGACCCTGGTCATGAACGGGATCGACACCGTCTTCTGCGTGCCGGGCGAAAGCTACCTGGCCGTTCTGGACGCTCTGGCGGACGTGAAGGACCGCATCCGGGTCATCACCTGCCGCCACGAGGCGGGCGCCGCCAACATGGCCGAGGCCTACGGCAAGCTGACCGGGAAACCCGGCGTCTGCATGGTCACGCGCGGACCGGGCGCGACCCATGCGTCCATCGGGGTGCATACGGCGGAGCAGGACTCCGCCCCCATGATCCTGTTCGTGGGCCAGATCGCCCTGACCGACCGGGGCCGCGGCGCCTTCCAGGAGGTGGACTATCGCCAGGTGTTCGGCGGCCTGGCCAAATGGGCGACCGAAATCGAGAGCCCCGAACGCACGGTGGAGGTGGTGGAGCGCGCCTTCGCCACCGCGCTTCAGGGCCGCATGGGGCCGGTGGTCATCGCCCTGCCCGAGGACATCCTGCATGAAGACGGCGGCCCGGCGCCGCTGAAGCCGGTGACGCCCGCCCGTTCGGCGCCGCATCCGGACTTCATCGCGGCGGTCAGGGATCAACTGGCCAGGGCCGAGCGGCCGCTGCTGGTGCTGGGCGGTTCGGGCTGGACGCAAGAAGCGTCGGACGCGGTCTCGGCCTGGTGCGAGCGGCTGGGCCTGCCGGTCAGCCTGTCGTTCCGGCGCAAGGACATCATGCGGAACGACCATCCCTGCTACGTCGGGGACCTGGGGCTGGGCTGCAATCCGAAGCTGATCGCGCGGGCCAGGGACGCCGACCTGATCCTGGCCGTGGGCGCACGCCTGGGCGAGAACCCGACCCAGGGCTACACCCTGTTCGACCGCGACGGCCTGTCCGAGCGCCTGATCCATGTGCATCCGGGGCCGGAGGAGCTGGGACGGGTGTGGCCGACGCTGCTGTCGGCTGCGGCGGACAATTCCCTGACCGTCCTGGCGTTGTCAGAAATCGATCCGGGCCGGACCTGGCACGACGAGGCCCGCGCGGGCCATGCGGACTACACGGCGTTCTCGACGCCGGTGCCGGTGACCGGGGCGGTGAACCTGAGCGAATGCATGGCGCACCTGAACGACGCCCTGCCGCCGACGGCCGTGGTCACCAACGGGGCGGGCAATTTCGCCGCCTGGCTGCACCGCTTCTATCGCCATAACGCCTGCCGCACCCAGCTGGCGCCCACCTCCGGGGCCATGGGCTACGGCTTTCCCGCCGCCATCGGGGCCAAGACGGTTCACCCGGAACGCGAGGTGGTCTGCATCGCCGGGGACGGAGACTTCATGATGCTGGGTCAGGAGCTGGCCACGGCGGTCCAGCACGGGCTGAACGTGGTCACGGTGATCGTGGACAACGGAACCTACGGCACTATCCGCATGCACCAGGAAGGCCACTATCCGGGCCGGGTCATCGCCACGGATCTGAAGAACCCGGATTTCGTGAAATATGCGGAGGCGTTCGGCGCGTTCGGGGTGCGCTGCGAGCGGACCGAGGATTTCCCCGCCGCCCTGAAGGCCGCCCGTGACGCGGCGAAGGACCAGCCCGCCATCGTGCATCTGATCGCCGACGCCGAGGACATCGCCCCGAACCGGACGATCACCGGCCTGAGGAAGGGTTAGGGGTGCACATAGATTCTCCCTCCCCCGCAGGGGGAGGGAGAGTTTCTTGTCACTCCGCCGGCAGCGGTTGCGCCTGTTCCAGGGGAACCTCGTCCTCGGGCTTCCTGCCCAGCTTGCGGCGGATGAAGCGGGCGAAGTCGTCGACGATGGTGAAGATCGCCGGGATGAACAGCAGCGACAGGAAGGTGGACGAGATCAGCCCGCCGACCACCGCGATGGCCATGGGCGAGCGGAACTCCACGTCGGCGCCCCAGCCGATCGCCACCGGCAGCATGCCGGCGCCCATGGCGAAGGTGGTCATGATGATCGGGCGCGCCCGCTTGTGCGCCGAATCCATGATGGCGTCATAGCGGCTGAGGCCCGCCTGTTCGGCCATGATGACGTAGTCCACCAAGAGGATGGAGTTCTTGGCCGCGATGCCCATCAGCATCAGGATGCCGATCAGGGACGAGATCGAGAAGCTGGAGCCGGCCAGCAGCAGGGCGGCGAAGGCGCCGCCGATGGCCAGCGGCAGGGCCGCCATGATGGTGACCGGATAGGTGAAGCTTTTGAACAGCAGCACCAGCACCGCGTACATCAACAGGATGCCGGTGGAGAAGGCGATGGCGAAGCCGATCAGCATCTCCTGGATGAACTCGGCGTCGCCCGCGGGGGTCTGGCGCACGCCGGGCGGCAGGTTCTGGACCGACGCCAGCTGGTTGACCGCCTGTGACGCCTCGCCGGACCGGATGCCGTCCAGCTCGGCGGTGATGGTGGCCACCCGCGCCCGATCCTGGCGGGTGATCTGGGACGGCCCCGCGCCGAAGCGGATGTCGGCCACCGCCGACAGGGGCACGCTGGCCCCCGTGCTGGTGGGCACCTGCAGGGTCTGGAGCACCGACAGGTCTTCGCGCGCGTCCTGGGTCAGCAGCAGGCGGATCGGGATCTGGCGGTCGCCCAGATTGTATTTGGGCAGGTTCTGATCCACGTCGCCCAGGGTCGCCACCCGCACGGTCTGGGAGATGGCGCCGGTGGTGACGCCCATCAGGGCGGCCTGATCCGGGCGCGGCGTGACCAGGATCTCGGGACGGGCGATGGCGGCGGTGTTCACCACATTGGCCAGGCCGGGCACGGTGCGCATGTCCGCCTCGATGGCCCGGGCGGCGGCCTGGAGCGCCTCGCCGTCGTCGCCGAGAATCGAGAAGGTGTAGCTGGTCCCGTCGCTGGGGCCGCCGCCCTGCTGGGCGACGCCGGCGCCGATGCGGGCGCCGGGGATCGCGTCCCAATGGTCCACCATCTCGCGGGCGAACTGTTGCTGGGTCATGCCTCGGTCGCCCGGCTCGACCATGTCGGCATAGACATAGGCCTGGCGCGGCTCCGACCCGCCGATGGAGGCGTAGACGGACGTGACCTCGGGCCGATCCAGCAGATCGCGGGTCATGCGCTGGACCACGGCGTCGGTCTGGCGAAGCGTGGCCCCCGGCGGCAGCTCGGCCGAGAACGAGGCGCGCGAGCGGTCGCCCGCCGGCTGGAACTCGAACGGCAGGGCGCGGGCCAGGAAGATCGACCCCACGAACAGCAGCGTGGCCATGAGGAACACCTTCCAGCGGTTCGCCAGCACCCAGGACAGGGTCCGGATGTAGCGACGCATCCAGAAGGGATCCTTGTCCACATGCTTTTCGTCCCGCTTGAGCATGTAGGCGGCCATCAGCGGCGTCAGGGTCCGCGCCACCAGGAGCGAGAAGGCCACGGCCACACAGGCCGCAATGGCGAAGGCCTTGAAGAACTGCCCCACGATGCCGGGCATGAAGCCGGTCGGCGCAAACACGGCGATGATGGTGGCGGTGGTGGCCACCACCGCCAGGCCGCACTCGTCGGCCGCCTCCATGGCCGCGTCATAGGGTTTCTTGCCCCCGCGCATGTGGCGGACGATGTTCTCGATCTCCACGATGGCGTCGTCCACCAGGATGCCGATGGTCAGCGACAGGGCCAGCAGGGTCACCCCGTTCAGGGACTGTCCCGTCAGCTGCAGGATCGCCATGGTCGGGATGACCGACATGGGCATGGCCATGGCCGCGATGAAGGTGGCGCGCCAGTCGCGCAGGAAGACGAACACCACCGCCACGGCCAGGGCCGCGCCCAGCAGCAGGGCCTCGATGGAGGCCAGGTAGCTCTCTTCGATATATTCGACGTTGGCGCTGATCTGCTCGATCGTCACCTCTTCGTTCTGCTCGTCCAGCTGGGCCACCACTTCACGCACCCGCTCGGCGGTGCGCACCTCCGAGGCGTCCCGCGAACGCAGGAAGTTGAAGGTCACCGCCTCCTGGCCGTTGTAGCGCGCCATGCGGCGCGGCTCGGTCCAGCCGTCCTCGACCTGGCCCAGGTCGCGCAGCCGCACCGTGCCCCCGTTCGACAGGGGAATCAGGGTCTCGCGCAGCGCCTCGATCGAACCCGCCGAGCCCAGGGTGCGGATGGCGCGTTCGGACCCGGAGATGGTGATGCGCCCGCCCGGCAGGTCGGCGTTGACGCCGGTCAGGGCCTGGCTGACCGCCGCCGCCGTGACGCCGTAGGAGGCCAGTCGGTCGGGATCCAGCTCGACCCGGATCTCGCGGTCCACGCCGCCCTGACGGTTGACCTCGCCCACGCCCGAGACGGCCAGCAGGGCGCGGCTGACCGTGTTGTCCACGTACCAGCTCAGCTCTTCGGGCGTCATGACGGGCGAGCGGACCACATAGGTGATGAGCGCGTCGCCGGTGATGTCGATGCGCTGGACCGTCGGCTCCTGCATGTCCTGGGGCAGGTCGCCGCGCAGGCCCGACATGGCGTTGCGCACGTCGTTTGTGGCGCGCTCGGTGTCGGTGCCCAGCTCGAATTCGATGGTGGTGGACGAATAGCCGTCGCCCACGTTGGAATAGATGCGCCGCACCCCGGACAGCGAGGTGATGGAGTCCTCGATCAGGCGCGTGACCTGGACCTCCATCTCGGCCGGCGCCGCGCCGGGCCGCCCGGCCGAGACCGCCACCAGCGGGAAGTCGATGTCCGGATTGTTGTTGATCCGCATCGACGAGAAACTGACCATCCCCGCCAGCGTCAGGATGATGAACAGCAGGATGATCGGGATCGGGTTCCTGATCGACCAGGAGGAGATCTGGTTCATGACGCGGCCCTATTCGCCGGCCGGAGCGGCGGCGGGCGCGGCGGGCGCGGCGGGCCTGGCGGCTGGGGCCGGGGTCACGCGGTCGCCCTCGCCCAGGAAGCCGGCCCCGTCCACCACCACCCGGGCGCCGTCATCCAGGCCGCTCACCGAGGTGTGCTCGTCAGTGCGGGACAGAACCTCGACCGTCTGGAAGGTGACGCGGTTCTCGGCGCCGAGCACGAACACGCCGGGCCGGTTCTCGCGATAGAGCAACGCCGGGGTCGGCACGGTCACGGCGGGCTGGGCGCCCACGTCGATGGCCGCCCGGGCGAACATGCCGGGCCGCAGGCCGCTGTTTCCGCTCAGGGCGATGCGGGCCAGACCCAGGCGGGTCTGGGCGTCCACCTCGGGTGTCACGATGCGGACCCGGCCCTGGGCCGAACCGACGCCGTCGGAGCTCACGGTCGCCGCCTGACCGGCGCGGACCAGGCCCAGCTCCGTCTCCGGCACCCGGGCGTCCAGCTCCAGCCGGCCGTCGCGGACCATGCGGAACAGCTCGGTTCCCGGCTGGACGATCTGGCCGCGCGTGACGCTGCGGCTGATGATGAGGCCCGCCACCGGCGCGCGAATGGTGGTCTGATTCAGGCGGGTGCGGGTCTCGGACAGGGACGCGCGGGCCGAGGCCAGCTGGGCCGCCGCCGCGCGCTGTTCGGAAATCGCCAGATCCAGAGACGCCTGGGCCAGGAAGCCCCGGTCGCGCAGTTCATGGGCGCGGGCCAGTTCGGCGTCCTCGCGTTCGGCATTGGCCTCGGCGGACGCGACGGCCGCCTCCTGCTGAGCCAGCTGGGCGCGCAGCAGGGCGTCGTTCAGCTGCACCAGCGGCTGGCCCTGGCGCACCCAGGCGCCTTCATCCACCATCACGGCGGTGGCGGTCAGGCCCCCGGTCTCGGCGCCCACGGGCACTTCCTCCCAGGCCGTGACCGTGCCGGAAGCGGTGATGGTGCGCGACAGGTTCCGGGTTTCAGCGACGGCGATCGTCACCGTCTGGGACGAGACGCCGGTCTGTCGCTCGCCGGCCGCCTCATCGTCGCCGTGCCCGCCGCACGCCGCCAGGGCGAACAGCGTCGCGGCGCCGGCCATGGCGCGCAGGGAGGTCTTGAGGCGATCTCCGGTCTGGGTCGCGGTCGTCTGTCGCACACCATGTCCCTTTGGTCTGAGTGCGCGGCCGAAGGGGGATCGCGGCGCGCGGGGTCGCCTAGATAATCGTTTTGCAAATCACCCTCAAACGAAGAGAGGCTCCATTACGACATCTTAATCCGCAACGGTTTCAGGCGCGGATGCGCCCGGTGGCCGCGCACCGCGCTTGGCGGCCCCCCGGCGGCGTGATACCGGCGCGGGCATGAGCCAGACGCCCCTCGACCGCATCCGCAACTTCAGCATCGTCGCACACATCGACCACGGCAAGTCGACGCTGTCGGACCGCCTGATCCAGGCGACCGGCGGCCTGACCGAACGCGAGATGCGTGAGCAGGTGCTCGACAACATGGAGATCGAGCAGGAGCGCGGCATCACCATCAAGGCCCAGACCGTGCGCCTGACCTACAAGGCGCAGGACGGGCTGGAGTATGTCCTGAACCTGATGGACACCCCCGGCCACGTGGACTTCGCCTATGAAGTGTCGCGCAGCCTGGCCGCGTGCGAGGGCTCGATTCTGGTGGTGGATGCGTCCCAGGGGGTGGAGGCTCAGACCCTGGCCAACGTCTATCAGGCCATCGACAACAATCATGAGATCGTGCCGGTCCTGAACAAGATCGACCTGCCCGCCGCCGAGCCGGAGCGGGTCAAGGCCCAGATCGAAGACGTCATCGGCATCGATGCGTCGGACGCCGTGGAGTGCTCCGCCAAGACCGGCCTGGGCATCACCGACGTGCTGGAGGCGGTGATCGCGCGCCTGCCCGCGCCCAGGGGCGACGAGGCCGCGCCGCTGAAGGCCATGCTGGTGGACGCTTGGTACGACCCGTATCTGGGCGTCGTGCTGCTGGTGCGGGTGTTCGACGGGCGCCTGCGCGCCGGTCAGCGGGTCAAGTTCATGCAGAACGGTTCGACCCATCTCGTCGACCGGGTCGGGGTCTTCCTGCCCAAGAACACGCCGGTGGAGAGCCTCGGGCCCGGCGAAATCGGCTTCATCACCGCCCAGATCAAGGAAGTGGCGCACGCGGCGGTGGGCGACACCATCACCGACGAGAAGCGCCCCACGGCCGAGCCGCTCAAAGGCTTCAAGGACGTCCAGTCGGTGGTGTTCTGCGGTCTGTTCCCGGTGGACGCGGCCGACTTCGAGGACCTGCGCGCCGCCATCGCCCGCCTGCGCCTGAACGACGCCAGCTTCACCTATGAGATGGAAAGCTCGGCCGCGCTCGGCTTCGGCTTCCGCTGCGGCTTCCTGGGCCTGCTGCACCTGGAGATCATCCAGGAGCGCCTGAGCCGCGAGTTCAACCTGGACCTGATCGCGACGGCGCCGTCGGTGGTTTACAAGATCAAGATGCGCGACGGGTCCGAGATCGACCTGCACAACCCCGCCGACCTGCCCGACGTGATGCAGATCGAGTCCATCTCGGAACCCTGGATCAAGGCCGTCATCATGACCCCCGACGATTATCTGGGCGGGGTCATCAAGCTGTGTCAGGATCGACGCGGCGTGCAGAAGGAGCTCAGCTACGTCGGCGCCCGCGCCCTGGTGGTCTATGAGCTGCCGCTAAACGAGGTGGTGTTCGACTTCTATGACCGGCTGAAGTCCATCTCCAAGGGCTACGCCAGCTTCGACTACGAACTGGGCGACTACCGCGAGGGCGACCTGGTCAAGATGAACATCCTGGTCAACGCCGAGCCGGTGGACGCGCTCTCGATGCTGGTCCACCGCTCACGCGCCGAGACGCGCGGGCGCGGCATGGTCGAGAAGATGAAGGAGCTGATCCCGCCCCACCTGTTCCAGATCCCGATCCAGGCCGCCATCGGCGGCAAGATCATCGCCCGCGAAACCGTCCGCGCCCTGCGCAAGGACGTCACCGCCAAATGCTACGGCGGCGACGCCACGCGGAAAAAGAAGCTTCTGGAGAAACAGAAGGAAGGGAAAAAGCGGATGAGGCAGTTCGGGAAGGTCGAGATCCCGCAGGAAGCCTTCATCGCCGCGCTGAAGATGGATGAGGATTGAGGGCGACGCCCCATAAAGTTGCCAATTTGTTCCAGCTGTGGGATGGTCGCTTCATGACCGATCTCGGCCCCCCGCACCGTCAGACGTTCGAGTCGATCCGTCATGAGGACGAGGGCGCGGAATACTGGCTGGCGCGGCAGCTGGCGCCGGTGCTGGGGTATCAGGATTACCGTAATTTCTTTGGCGTCATCGAGAAGGCGCGGGTGTCGGCGGCGGCGGCGGGGCTCGATCCCGCGGACCATTTCGGTGACGTCACCAGAATGGTCGATATCGGTTCCGGGGCGAAGCGTGAACTCAGCGATGTCCGCCTTTCGCGCTACGCCTGTTACCTGATCGTCCAGAACGGCGATCCGTCGAAGCTGGTGATTGCGGCGGGGCAGACCTATTTCGCCGTCCAGACCCGGCGGCAGGAGATTCAGGATGATCCCGCGTTCGGCTCCCTGTCGGAAGACGACCGGCGGCTGATGCTGCGACGGGAGATGGCCCAGCACAACACCGCTCTGGCGTCTGCGGCGCGGCAGGCGGGTGTCGAGACCGGGCTGGACTATGCGATCTTTCAGGATCACGGGTATCGCGGCCTGTATGGCGGCCGGACCATGCGGGACATTCACGCCCTGAAGGGCCTGAAGAAGAGCCAGAAGATCCTGGATCATATGGGTTCGACCGAGCTGGCGGCGAATCTGTTTCGCGCCACGCAGGCCGAGGACAAACTGAAACGCGACGGTGCGCGCACCAGGGCGCAGGCGAACGATATTCATCATGCCGTGGGCAGGAAGGTGCGCAGCACGATCGCCGAACTGGGCGGCGCAATGCCCGAGCATCTGCCCACGCCGGAGACCAGCATCAGCCAGCTGGAGAGAGCCAAGGCGAAGGCCCTGAAGGATCCGTCCGGCAGTTGACCGAACGGAACGGGGCGATGGGGCCGGACCCGTTCTGCTGCTTAGCGACAGCCTAAAATCCCGCCCGCCACGTCTCCGGTCTCAGCGTCACGGTCGTCTCCAGCGGGGGCTTGAGCTGGAACAGGCCCGGCGTCGTGGGCAGGTCGTGGAGGCGGTAGAGGCGCCACGCCTCGGGGCGTTCCTGTGAGACCTCGCGTTCGGTGCGGGTCAGGAAGAAGTCGGTGGCGGGGCCGCCGCGCGTGGCCTTGACCTCGATCAGACGCTCGCGGCCGTCGGGGGCGAAGCTGTGGATGTCGTAACCGGCGCCGTCGCCGCGTTCCTGCGACGTCCATTCGATCTTGCGCGCCAGATCGGGGCGGTCATTGGCGATGAGGAAGGCGCGTTCGTGGTCGAAGATGCGCTGTTCGCCCATCAGGCCGAGGGCGCGGTTACGGTGATCGCGGGCGGCGGGGTCGAATTTGCGGACGAGGCGGACAAGGCCGTCGGGCCGGGGCTTTGACGGCGCGGGCGGCGGCGGGGTCGAGATAGGGAGGATGGCGCCCGGAGCCGACGGCCCCTCCACCACTTCGTGGTCCCCCTCCCCATGGAATGGGGAGGAGAAGGTCGTCCCTTCCTCGGCGAAGCCGGAGGCGGGGTCAGGTAGGCCGAGGGTCCAGGCGTCGGGACGGGTCGTAAGGTAGCGGTCCAGGGCGTCGAAAATGGCGGCTTGATAGTTGGCCATGGGACGATAGCCGCGGATGGTGGGCAGGCCGAGCTGGGTCAGCACCGCCGAGATATTCATGTGCTTGAACTCGATGGACTTGTGCCCGCGTCTGATCTGTTCATCGAGGGCGCGGGCGTGATGGGCCTTCACATAGGCCCGGCCCTCGGACTGGGCGCGCAGCATGGCGAAATGGTCCGCGACGATGGCGTCCAACTCATCGTCCGACCAGTCTTTGCCTCTGACGTCCTGATCCGCCAATGCGTTGTCCCCCGCCAACCCAGGATAGCGGGGCCGAGGCAGGTTTGACCAGGTACGATGTCTGTCTTCCCATCACCCTCCGGCTTAACCGGAGGGTGATGGTTTCGGGATGCAAAAACCTTATTCCCGATCCCGATGCATTGCTCCGCAAGGGGTAGTGGGCCCAATTGCGAGTGTTCGCTCCGCCTTCTGCGACCTACGCCTTGCGCTCTACCGTCCCCGCACCACCGGATCGGCCGAGCCCGTGGTGATGGGGTGATAGCCGGGGCGGGCGCGCTCATAGATGCGCCGGGCGATGGGGCGGCCCCAGTCGCCTTCGGCCATCAGGGCCACATAGAGCGGCTGGGTGAATTTGCGCCGCCCCATGCTGGTCAGGAACTGTTCCAGCGAGGGCACGGCCGGCTGATAGCGGTGCTTCACCGCGATCATCAGCCAGGCGAAGCGGACCTCGCTGTTGCCCGCCTGGGAGAGACCGAAGGCGCGGTCCAGGTCGGCCAGCTGAGCGTTGGTCATCCCCTGCGGCAGGGAGCCTAGGAAGTGCTGCCACTGCTGGGTCACCCAGCCGTCGGTTTCCAGGCTCGACGCCGCCGCGCCGTCCGCGAAGGCGGCGGCCTGCGCCTCCACCGGGGCGAAGGCGGCGGGGGAAGGCTGGACGGCATTCGACGGCAGGCCCAGCCCGTTGATCCAGGCGTCCAGCTGCAACCGTTCCTCCAGCGCCCGGTCGCCCGCGATCAGATGCTCGCGCAGATCGGCCAGGAACAGTTCGGTGGTCATGGGGCGATAGGCGTTGCGCTGGAAATAGCCGCGCAGCCAGCCGTCAAATCGATCGCGCCCGACGATCCCCTCGATGGTGCGCAGGAACAGGGCGCCCTTGTCATAGGCGATCGAGGTCATGCCCTCGTCCGGGTCGCGGCCGTCCAGGTCCAGGTGCAGGTGCTGGTCCGCCGAGGGCAGTTCGGTCAGTTCCGCCTGAAGCTCGGTCCACTCCAGCGAGCGCAGCATCTCGGCCCGCTCGGCGCCGTAGATGGCCTCCATGATGCGGTTCTCGAAATAGACGGTGAAGCCCTCGTTGAGCCAGAAATCGTCCCAGGTGGCGTTGGTCACCAGATTGCCGGACCAGCTGTGGGCCAGTTCGTGCGCCACCAGGGAGACCAGCGACCGGTCGCCGGCGATGATGGTGGGCGTGGCGAAGGTCAGGCGCGGGTTCTCCATGCCCCCGAACGGGAAGCTGGGGGGCAGGACCAGCAGGTCGTAGCGGCCCCATATGTAGGGGCCGTAGAGCGCCTCGGCCGCCTCGACCATGGCCTCCACCTCGGTGAACTCGGCGGCCGAACGCTCCAGCATCGAGGGCTCGGTCCAGACGCCGGTGCGCGCGCCCAGCGACTGGAACGCCAGGTCTCCCGCCGCCAGGGCGATCAGATAGGGCGGCACCGGCTGGTCCAGGCGGAAGCGGAAGGCGCGCCCGCCCTCGACCGCTTCGCCCTCCGGGGTCAGCATCTCGGCGCTCATGACGGCCTTTAGGCTCTCGGGCACGACGATGCGGGCGGAATAGGTCTGGCGGATTCCGGGGCTGTCCTGGGTCGGGATCCAGGTGCGGGTCAGGATCGCCTGGCCCTGGCTGAACAGGAAGGGATGCGCGCCGCCCGCCGTCTGCTCCGGGGTCAGCCATTGCAGGGCCGCCGCGTCAGGCCGGGTGGAATAGTCGATGTGGATGCGCCCCTCGGTGAAGGGGATGGCGATGGTCAGGGGGCGGCCCAGGAACGGCTGCTCATCCCCGATCACATAGTCCAGCGGCCCGTCGTCCGACCGCACCGCGCGGATGTCCAGGTCGCGGATGTCGAGGATGATCTCGGTCGCGCCCTGTTCCGCCGTGATGTCCAGGGTCGCCGTGCCCGACAGGATGCGGCGCTCGAAGTCCGCCGTCAGGTCCAGGGCGACATCGTGGACGCGCGCGATTTCAGGACGGGCATAGGAATGGGCGTCGGCCACATACTGGATGTCGTCCGGGATGCGCGGGGCGGTCACGTCGGTCGCGGGTCGGTCGGTGCAGGCCGCCAGGCCTCCGGAAAGCGCCAGTGCGGCGGCGATGGCCAGAACGGACGGACGGATCATGCGGAGACTCCCTGAGCACACCCGGCGGAACACCGAATGCGCCATCCTTATGCGGGTCGGCGCGGCGGTTCAAATCCCCGCCTTCGTGATGGACAGCCTGCCCTCCAGGTGGAACAAGTTCGCCGATGACTCCCGCCGCCCCTGACACCCTGGCCGCCGTCGACGAGGCGGGACGCCTGATCCGCCAGGGCCTGGATGTGAGCGCCGCCGCGCTTCTGGCCCGGCGCGCGGCGAAGGCTCCGGACCAGACCCTGACCGCCGCCCTGACCGATCTGGCGCAGCGATCGGGCCAGCCCACCGCCCGCCTCGCCGCCCTTTCGGCTCTGGCGCGGACGCAGGCAGGCGACATCGGCTTCTGGCGTCGTTTCGGCGGCGCGGCGAACCAGGCCAATGATTTCACCCTGGCCGCCGAGGCGTTCCAGCGCGCCGCGCGCCTGCCGGAGGGGACGGCCGCCGACCGCATGGAGGCGGCGCGGGCGGCCTATCTGGCCAACGATCTGAAGACGGCCCAGACCCTTTACCGACAGGCGATGCAGGTCCCGGCGGTCCATGCGGACGCAGTCGCCGGACTGGCGGACGTGCTGATCGCCCTGCGTCGGATTGATGAGGCCGGAACGGTGCTGGAGGCGGCGCTGGAACGAGCGCCGGGTCATGTCGGCCTGCTGTCGCAGCTGTGCGCCCTGAAGCCGAGGGGCGACCGGCTCAAGGCGCTGGAAGCCGCCGCCGGGAACGCCGCCCTGCCGCCGCATCTGCGGGCCGAGGCGGCCTATGCGCTGGCGGGCGCCCATGACCGGATGAAAGATCCGCAAGGCGCCATGACGTGGGCGCGGCTGGCCGGCGGGCTGATCCCGTCGGTCTATGATCCCGCGCGCGAGGACGCTGCGGCGGCGTTCATGCTCGCCGTACATGACGCGGGGGCGGCCGGCGCCGGCGCCGACGAGACGCTGGAGCCGCTGGTCATCGTGGGGATGCCCCGTTCGGGAACCTCGCTGACCGAATCCGTCCTGGGGGCGGACCCCATGGTCGCGGCGGGGGGCGAGCGGATGGAACTGGCCCTGGCGGGCCGCGAGATCGAGATCATCGCCGGGCGCATGGGCGCGAAAGGCGCGGCGGCGGCGCTTCAGGCGCGCGAGGCCGACATGCGCTCCGACATCGCCGGGCGTTATCGCGCGGCGGGGCTGAACCGGCGCCGCGTCACCGACAAGATGCCGCTGAATCTGCTCTATGTGGGGGTCATCGCCCGGCTGTTCCCCAAGGCGAGGTTCATCCATGTGCGGCGCGACCCGCGCGAGACCTGTTTGTCCATCCACCTGCTGAACTTCGCGGGCGCCTATGGATACGCCGGCGACCTGGCTCAGACGGCCCACGCCTGGACGCTATCCGAGCGGCTGATGGCGGACTGGAAGGCGCGGCTGGGCGACCGCGTCCTGACGCTGGACCACGAGGCCCTGTGCGAGGCCCCGGACGAAGAGGGCCGGCGTCTGTTCACCTTCTGCGGCCTGGACTGGAAGGCGGACTATCTGAAGCCGGAGCGGCGCCGGGCGCCCATGCGGACGTTCTCGGCCCTGCAGGTCGGGGCGCCGATCACGCGCCGGCCGGACCGATGGCCGCGATACCGGCCCTGGATCGGGCCGCTGATCGAGACGTTCGGCGAGGCTCCCCGAAGCCCCGTCTGAACGGGATAAGGCGTCCGACCGGCCTATAGCCGGTCCAGCGTCAGCCAGTGGGCGTCGCCGAGCCAGGCCTGTGTCAGGGCGCGGCGCGCCGCAGCCGCTTCCAGATCATGGCCCTGGGCCGCCTCGCTGCGCGCCAGACCGTACAGCGCCCAGCCGTTGTTCGGCGCCTGGACCAGGGCGGCGCGGAACGCCGCCGAAGCCTCCGCCGGGCGACCGGCGCGGATCAGGGCCGCGCCCAGAGACTGGTTGACCGGATAGGGCCAGTAGGCCGGCTCCATGTAGGGAATCCCGGCCTCGATGGCCGCCGCCTCGCGGTAGCGCCCGACGGCGTCCTCGAAGCGGCCTTCGACGTAGGCGCGGCGGCCCTCCGCCGCCGCGACGGCCAGGGCGATCAGGTCCGTCGCGGGCACGCCCTGGGCGATCATGTCGGCGAAAAGATCGGTTTCGCCCATGGCCCGCATCCGGGCCAGCGTCCGGTCGAAGGCCGCGCCGTCTCCCAGTTGGGCATAGGCCACGGCGCGGGCGTAAAGGCGCATGGCCTCGGCGAACGGAAGGCGGGCGTCGGCCGCCGGAAGCGCCAGGATGTCGGCCGGCGCGGCGACCTGGGCCATGGCCATGTAGGGCGCGGCGTCGATCACCTGCACCCAGGCGATGCGAGCGGAGGTGTCCAGATCCAGAAGGGTTCGCAGGCGCGCCGCTTCGCTCACCACGGTGTCCACATCGCCCGCCATCTGGGCTGAGGCGACGATGAAGTGGACGTTGTGCGGATAATAGCCGTAGCGGACCAGGCCCTGATCGTTCGAGGCGCGTATCCATGCCTCGTCGGCGCGCGCGGCGGCGACATTGACCCGGATCGAGTCGGCGTGGCGTCCCCGGGCCAGGTAGATGTGGGCGGGCATGTGGACCAGATGGCCGGCGGTCAGAGCCGCGCCCGCCAGCCGGTCGGCGGCCGCCTCGGCCCGCGCCGGGTCGCTGCTTTCCATCAGGTGGATATAGAGGTGGGCGGCCTGGACATGGTCCGGCGTGCGCGCCAGCACCGTCTCGATCAGGCGCACGGCCTCGCCGGAGCGGCCGACCGGCGTGCGCCTG
Source organism: Pseudomonadota bacterium (assembly GCA_023433585.1). Classification (GTDB taxonomy): domain Bacteria; phylum Pseudomonadota; class Alphaproteobacteria; order Caulobacterales; family Caulobacteraceae; genus Brevundimonas. Next base: position 23,713 of record JAEZCL010000098.1, on the reverse strand, counting down.
TCCGCCTCCCAGTAGTACCAGGGGCTGGCGTCCATGACCGCCTCGGCCGCCAGGACGGCGACCTCGTCGTGGTCGGGAAAGCGGGCGGCGACGGCCAGCATGGCGTCGGCATAGGCGGCGTCCAGCGTGGTCCGATCCGCCTGCGGGTCCGCCGAATAGCGCATCGCCGCCGCTTCGATCAGGGCCCGTTCCAGCGGCGAGGCGTCCTGGCGAAGGGACATGGCGCGATCCAGCGCGGCCAGCGCCGCCTCCCGGTCGCGGTCATCCATGGGGGCGTTGATGTTGGGGCCCAGCGCCACCGCCTCGCCCCACCAGCACATGGCGCAGCCGGGATCACGCCTCTGGGCCTCCCGGAACGACCGCACCGCGCCCGCGTGGTTGAAGCCGTAGCTGAGCACCAGGCCCTGATTGAAATAACGCCCGGCCTGATCGTCGGCGGTGGTTATGGCGAACCGGACCTCGGCGAGGTCCGGATAGAGGGCGATGCCTTCGACATCGGCGCTCAGCGCATGGGCGACCGACTTCGCCGCGAGCAGACGCCCGGCCAGCGTGGCCTTGGCGACCGCCGAGCCGCAGACGGCGCGCGCCTGTCGGACCGGATCGGCGAAATCCAGCAGACCGGCGGCAAACGACGTCGGCGACGGCGCCGACGCCGAGCCGGAGAACAGGACGAGCGCCGCCAGGGCCGCCCCTGTGCTGAGCATCCTGCGCATCGTCCCTCCCATGTGTCGAAACCTGAAGGCGGCTTACACATACCACCGTTCCGACAGCGGCGTGAGAGTTCATTCGCCGGGCGGCGGTCAGCCCTTCGCGGCGCGGAAGTCGGCGATGGCCTTGACCGTGTCGCGCACCTTGGCCTCGATCCCGGCCCAGTCCTTGGCCTTGACCGCCGCGTCGGTGATGAGCTTGGAGCCCATGCCCGCCGCCACGATGCCCGCGCCGAACCACTTCTCGATGGAGGCCGGGTCCGGGTCCACGCCGCCGGTGGGCATGATCTTGGTCCAGGGCATCGGGCCCTTCACCGCCTTGACGAAGTCCGGGCCGCCCACGGACGAGCCGGGGAACACCTTGACGATGTCGCAGCCCAGCTCCTGGGCGTCGGAGATCTCGGTGGCCGAGCCGCAGCCCGGCAAATAGGCGATCTGGCGCCGGTTGCACAGGCGCGCCACTTCGGCGTTCAGCATGGGGCCGACCACGAAGCGCGCGCCGCCCGCGATGTAGAGCCCGGCTGTGGGCGCGTCGACGATGGAGCCCACGCCCATGATGACGTCCGGGTACGCCTCGGCGAAGTGGCGGCTGACCTCCAGGAACACATGGGCGGCGAAGTCGCCCCGGTTGGTGAACTCGACCGCCGGGGCGCCCGCCCTGGCGCAGGCCTCGATGACCGCGATGCAGGTCTCCACGTCCGGGTGATAGAAAACCGGCACCACGCCCTGGCGCTCGAGCTGCTGCAAAACGCTCAGACGGTCGTGACGCATGACACCGGTTTCCTCTCTTGAATATCTGGGATTTCTCGTCGCCGGTATGACGGCGTCCGTCAAGCGGAACCCGCCTCAAAAGCGGTTACGCTCCGGGCCGATAGAGGGTAGCTTTTGACCACGGACCCGGTAGGGTTCCGCAAACGCCCCGGCAGGAGACCCTCCCATGACCGAGCCCGAGCCCGCGCCCGACCTGGACGCCTTCCGCGCCGAAACGCGCGTCTGGCTGGAGGCGAACTGCCCTGCCGAGGTGCGCGGGCCGATGCGCTCCGAGGCCGACATGATCTGGGGCGGCCGGAACGCCGTCTTCGCCACGCCGGGCCATGAGACATGGCTGCGGGTCATGGGCGAGCGCGGCTGGACCGCGCCGGAATGGCCCGCCGAATACGGCGGCGGGGGCCTGTCGCGCGAACAGGCCAAGGTGCTGGTGTCGGAGCTGCGCCGGATAAAGGCCCAGCCGGCCCTGAACAGCTTCGGCGTCTGGATGCTGGGCCCGGCCCTGCTGCAGTTCGGCACGGAGGAACAGAAGCGGCGTTTCCTGCCCGAAATCGTGCGCGGGGAAATCCGCTGGTGTCAGGGCTATTCGGAACCCGGCGCGGGTTCGGACCTGGCCGGAATCCAGACCCGCGCCGAGGATCGCGGAGATCACTGGATCGTCAACGGTCAGAAGGTGTGGACCTCCTACGCCGACAAGGCGGACTGGATCTTCTGTCTGGTGCGCACGGACCCGGAGGCGCCCAAGCATCTGGGCATCTCCTTCGTGCTGTTCGACATGACCACGCCCGGCGTCTCGACCCGGCCCATCACCCTGATCTCCGGCAAGTCGCCCTTCTGCGAGACCTTCTTCGATGACGTGCGGGTGGAGAAGGAAAACCTGGTCGGGACGCTGAACCGGGGCTGGGACGTGGCCAAATATCTGCTGGCCCACGAGCGCACCATGATCGGGGCCATGGGCGAGGTCATGGGCGGGCCGTCGCTGGGCCAGGTCGCGACCGACTCCATCGGGCTGGACGCAGCAGGACGGCTGGACGAGCCCATGCTTCGCGCCCGCATCGCCGAACTGGACATCGACACCGCCGCCTTCCGCCTGGCGCTGGAGCGGACCGGCGACCTGGCCAAGGCGGGCCGCGCCCATCCGGCCATGAGTTCGGTGCTGAAATACTACGGCTCGGAACTGAACAAGCGCCGCCACGAACTGATGATGGCGGCGGGCGGCTCGGAGGCGCTGGAGTGGGAGGGCGAGCGGTCCCGCGACGGCGCGGCGGCGCGCGACTGGCTGCGCACCAAGGCCAACTCCATCGAGGGCGGGACCAGCGAAATCCAGCTCAACATCATCGCCAAGCATCTGCTGAACCTGCCGGGAGCCTGACCCATGCCCCTGATCCTGACCGACGAACAGCAGATGCTGGCCGAGGCGGCCGACGGGTTCCTGGCTGAGAACGCGCCCATCGCGCACCTGAGAAAACTGCGGGACGCGCGCGATCCTGACGGCCTGTCCCGCGACCTGTGGCGCGGCTTCGGTGAGATGGGTTTTTCCGGCGTCCTGATCCCGGAGGGGCAGGGCGGCTCGGGCCTGGGCGCCGTTGAGGCGGGGGTCGTGGCCGAAGCGCTGGGACGCACCCTGACGCCCTCGCCGTTCCTGTCGTCCGCCGTGCTGTCGGCCACGGCCCTGAAGGCCGGGTCGGAGGAGCAGCAGGCGGCCTGGCTGCCCCGCATCGCGGCGGGCGAGGCGATTGTCGCTCTGGCCGTGGACGAAGGCGCCAAGCATGGGCCGCACCGCATCACGACCACGGCCGAGCGGTCGGGCAACGGCTTCAAATTGAATGGCGCCAAGGGCTTCGTGCTGGACGGCCATGCAGCCGACGCCCTGATCGTGGCGGCGCGCACCTCCGGCGAAGGGATGGACGGGCTGACCCTGTTCCTGATCGATCCAAAAACGGCAGGGGTCCAGGTGGAGCGCACCCTGATGGTGGACGCCCACAACGCCGCGCGGGTGACGCTGAGCGATGTGGCGGTGACCGCCGGGGCCGTGATCGGGCCGGTGGACGGCGGGGGCGAAATTCTGGAAGGCGCACTGAATCTGGGCCGGGCGTGCGCGGCGTCATCCCTGCTGGGCGCGGGCGATCAGGCGTTCAGGATCACCACTGACTATCTGAAGACCCGCAAACAGTTCGGCAAGCTGATCGGCGAGTTCCAGGCGCTGCAGCACCGGGCGGCCCACCTGTTCACCGAGCTGGAGAGCGTGCGCGCGGCCACCCTGGCCGCGCTTCAGAAGCTGGATGCGGGCGATGAGGCCGCCGCGTTCGCTGTTTCGGTGGCCAAGGCCAAGGCGGGGCGCGTGGCCGAACTGGCGGTGCAGGAGGCGGTGCAGATGCACGGCGGCGTCGGCATGACGGACGAATTCGACGTGGGCCTGTTCATGAAGCGCGTGCGGGTTCTGAACGAGCTGTTCGGCGACGCCGGGTTCCACGCCGAGCGCGTGGCGCGCGCGGGGGGATATTAGATTCAGCTTCCCTCTCCCGATGGAGACCTTTGCATAACTGCCAGTGGCTCAAAAACTTCCGCTCATCCCCGCGAACGCGGGGACCCAGTCCTTTGGGTGTTGCAGCGGGAAAGGGTCATCCACCGCTCGCCAGTCCTGAAGCGTCGGCGTCAAGCTGGACAGAACTGGGTCCCCGCGTTCGCGGGGATGAGCGGAGATAAGAATTACGCAAAGGTCTCCGATGGGAGAGGGCTTGAGCGCAACGGGATGCGAAGCAGACCGCTTCTTGGCGCGCAGGGTGAGGGGTTACGGTGCGAACCGGCAACCAACGAACGCCCCGCCGTTGGATCGGCTTCGCCGCTCCTTCCTCCACCCCCGCGCAAGAACCGTCGCGCTATGCGCTCCGGTGCGCGGGTTCCCCCTTCTCCCCTCGGGAGAAGGACGGGGGCGGCTCACCCCCGCGCCAGCTTCAGGAAGCGGTCCTGCAAGGCCTGGTCGGTCTTGAAGGCGCCGGTGAAGCGGGTGGTGATGGTGGAGACATGACGGTGGTGCACGCCCCGGGTGGTCATGCACTGATGCTCCGCGTCGATCAGAACGGCGACCCCGGCGGGAAGCAGGTTGTCCTCGATGGCCTGGGCGATCTCCTGGGTCAGGGTCTCCTGGGTCTGGAGCCGCTTGGAGAAAATCTCCACCACCCGCGCCAGCTTGGAGATGCCCACCACCTTCTCGGTCGGCACATAGGCCACATAGGCCTTGCCCAGGAACGGGGCCATGTGGTGTTCGCAGTGGCTCTCCACCTCGATGTCGCGCAGCATGACCATGTCGTCATAGCCTTGGACGTCCTCGAAGGTGCGGCTCAGCTCCTTGGCCGCGTCGGCGTCATAGCCCTGGAACCAGTCGCCATAGGCGTCCACTACGCGGCGTGGCGTGTCGATCAGGCCCTCGCGCGACGGATCGTCCCCGGCCCAGGCGATCAGGGTGCGCACCGCCTCCATGGCCTGTTCCCGGCTGGGGCGCCTCACGGCGCCGTCGTCGCTGACCAGAACGGGCTTGGCCAGACCGGCTTTGGATGAAAGGTCCATGACACGCTTTCTAAAGGGCGGGAGCCCTAATCGGCTCCCAATCGTGACGACGGCGGTATATTGCACCGCGACACGCCTATATGGGACGACCGGTGCGTCCCGCAAGAAAACGGATAGCACGCGGCCCCATGACGCTCCACCTGCACGACACCCTCATCCGCGAAAAGCGGGTCTTCGAACCGCGCGATCCCGAGCGGGTGACGATGTATGTGTGCGGCCCCACGGTCTATGACTACGCCCATATCGGCAACGCGCGCCCGCCGGTGGTGTTCGACGTGCTGTTCCGCCTGCTGCGCCGCCGATACGGCGAGGACGCCGTGATCTATGCGCGAAACGTCACCGACGTGGACGACAAGATCAACGCCAAGGCGGCTAAGGAAGGCGTGCCCATCGGCGAGATCACCGCGCGCTACGAGGCCGCATACTTGGAGGACATGGCGCAGCTGAACGTGCTGCCGCCCACGATGGCGCCCCATGTCACCGCCCACATGGACGCCATCGTCGCCCAGATCGGCGCCATCATCGAGAAGGGCTGCGCCTATGCGGCCGAGGGCCATGTGCTGTTCGACGTGGCGGCCTACGGGAACTACGGCCGCCTGTCCGGACGAGACCTGGACGAGATGGTGGCCGGGGCGCGAGTCGAGGTGGCGCCCTACAAGCGCAATCCCCATGACTTCGTGCTGTGGAAGCCGTCAAAGGACGGGGAGCCGTCGTGGGAGTCGCCCTGGGGGCCGGGGCGGCCCGGCTGGCACATCGAATGCTCGGCCATGATCGAGGCGAATCTCGGCCTGCCCATCGACATCCACGGCGGCGGGATCGACCTGGTGTTCCCGCATCATGAGAACGAGATCGCCCAGGGCGTCTGCGCCCATGGCCATGCCCATGGCGAGGACGCGCACCAGGAATACGCCCGCTACTGGATGCACAACGGCTTTCTGACCGTGGACGCGGAGAAGATGTCCAAGTCCGTCGGCAATGTGCTGCTGCTGCACGATCTGGTGCGGCACATGCCCGGCGAGGTGGTGCGCTGGGCCCTGCTCAGCGCGCACTACCGCCAGCCGCTGGACTGGAACCAGGCGCTGCTGGACCAGTCGAGGAAGAACCTGGACCGGCTCTATCAGGCGCTGCGGCGGGCTTCGGGTGTCCCGGCGGCGGGCGAGGCGCCCTCGCCGGAATTCCTGAAGGCGATCCAGGACGACCTGAACACCCCCGGCGCCATGGCGGCCCTGTTCGCCCTGTCCGGTGAGATCGAGCGGGCCATGACGGCAGGCGACGAAGCCGCCGTGGCCGAGGCCAAGGGGCGGCTTCTGGCGGGCGGCGCCGTTCTGGGCGTTCTGCAGGCCGGCCCCGACGCCTGGTTCGAGGGCGGGGCGGACGAGGCGCTCAAGGCCGAGGTGGAGGCGTTGCTTCAGCAGCGCGCGGCGGCGCGGGCGGAAAAGAACTGGCCCGAGGCGGACCGCATCCGTGACCGGCTGAACGTGCTGAACATCGTGGTCATGGACGGCCCGGCCGGGGCGACCTGGCGGCTGAAGGACTGAGGGTCAGAAACCCAGCTCGGCCCGGAGCGTCTCGGCCGTCACGCCCGCCGCGCGCAGTTCGGCCAGGGTCTGAGAGCGGTCGCGCTTGGCGTAGCGGCGGCCGTCCGGGCCGGTCAGCAGGCGGTGGTGGCGATAGGTCGGGGCGGGCCGGCCCATCAGGGCCTGGATCAGGCGCTGTATGTGCGCGGCCTCGAACAGATCGTTCCCCCGGATCACATGGGTGACGCCCTGGAGCGCATCGTCGTGGACGGCGGCCAGATGATAGGCCACGCCCGCGTCCTTTCGCGCCAGCACCAAGTCTCCCGCCGTTTCCGGCCGGGCGCGGATCAGGCCCGTCTCGCCGTCCGGCCCGGCGCCCTCCTCCATGAAGACCAGGTCGTTCCACGCCGGGCCCAGCGCCTCGCGCGCCCGGTCCAGCGACAGGCGCCAGGCGAAGGGGCGGCCCTGATCCAGGAGCCGCGCCTCCTCGTCCAGCGCATGGGGGCCGGGTCGGGCGGCGTCGGCGGGGCCGTGCGGAGCCAGGCCGACGGCGTCCAGAATCTCCCTGCGCGTGCGGAAGCAGCGGTACAGCAGGCCGCGCCCGTCCATCTCGGCGATGACCGCCGCGTAGTCGCCCATATGCTCGGACTGACGCCGCACCGGCCCGTCCCAGTCCAGACCCAGCCAGGCCAGGTCCTCCAGGATCGCCGCTTCGTATTCGGGGCGGCAGCGGGTCCGGTCGATGTCCTCGATGCGCAGGATAAAGCGTCCGCCCGCGGCCCGCGCCGCCCGGTGCGCCATGAGGGCGGAATAGGCATGCCCCCGGTGCAGCAGGCCGGTGGGCGAGGGGGCGAAGCGGGTGACGAAGTCCATCGGCGTCAGCATAGCCGATGGCGGCTTGCGGACTCCATGGTCCGAACACGCCTTCCGGCGCTTCCCCTGGCCGCGCGGGCGGGCATAGTGGAGCCATGATCGCCGCGCCCCCTCCCGATGCCGTCGCCGCCGCCCGCCAGGTTCTCGCCGAAGCCGACCCGGCCCTGGCCCGCGTCCACGCCATGACCCCCGTGTTCGAGTGGCGGCTGCGCCCCGGCGGGTTCGAGGGCCTGTTCCGCATGATCGTGGAGCAGCAGGTGTCGGTGGCCGCCGCCGCCTCCATCTGGCGCCGCGTGGGCGAGGGGTTGGGCGAAGTCACGCCTGAGGCGGTGCTGGCGCGCGACATCGAGACCCTGCGCGCCTTCGGTCTGTCCGGCCAGAAGGCCCGGTATGGCCAGGAGATCGCCCGCGCCCAGGCGGACGGCCGGATTGATCTGGAGCACATGCAGACCCTCGCCGACGACGAGGCGGTGGCGGCTCTGACCGCCATCAAGGGCGTCGGCAAATGGACGGCCGAGACCTATCTGATGTTCTGCGAGGGGCGACTGGACGTGTTCCCCGGCGGCGACGTGGCGCTGCAGGAGGCCATGCGCTGGGCCGACGGGACCGACGATCGCCCGAACGAGAAGGCCGCCTATCTGCGCGCCGAGGCGTGGCGCCCGCACCGGGGCGTGGCGGCGCATCTTCTGTGGGCGTGGTATGGCGGGGGCAGGCGCGGCGAGATCGCGCTGGAGACGACGCCATGATCCCGGGACTGACCCCGCCCGACATCCCCATCGCCGACATCGCGCCCCTGGCGGCGCTGGACTATGCCGGAGTGGCCGTGTTCGCCGCCACCGGCGCCCTGGCGGCCGCGCGCGATCGGCACGACCTGGTCACCGTGGCCTTCTTCGCCGCCGTCACCGGCGTGGGCGGCGGCACCCTGCGCGATCTCCTGATCGGGGCGCCGGTGTTCTGGGTGGCGGACTGGCGCTATCTGGCCGTCTGCATCCTGGCCAGCCTGGCGGTCTGGATGCTGGGCGCGCGGCCCTGGCGCTTCAGCCTGCTGCTGTGGCTCGACGCCTTCGGCCTGGCGGCCTAGGGCGTGGTGGGCGCGGCCAAGGCGTAAGCCTGGGGCGCCACGCCCCTGATCTGCATCGTCATGGGGGTGCTGACCGCCTGTTTCGGCGGGGTGGTGCGTGACCTGCTGGCGGGCCAGCCCTCGGTGCTGCTGCGGCGCGAGATCACCGTCTCGGCGGCCCTGGCGGCTTCCACCCTCTATGTGGCGCTGAGGATGATTGAGGTCGGAAACTGGACCGCCGCAGCCATCGCCGCCGCCCTCGGCTTCGTCCTTCGCGGCGGGGCGCTGAAGTGGGGCTGGAGCCTGCCGCCCTTCCCCGCCCCGCCGCTCAAATCCTGAAAAGCGTGGCCTTCAGGTCATGGCGACGTCATCGAATCAGGTCTAGGATTCTCCGGTATCCGAGCGTGAAGGAGGACTTGTCTTCAGTCTCGTCGCCTCGATCCCACCCGGTCAGACAACGGGCGGGGCCTGATGCAGGTCCTGACCCGTCCGCCGTCCGGCTTCCCCGCCCTGGTCCTGAACGCCGACTTCAGGCCGCTGTCCTATTACCCCCTGTCGCTGTGGCCGTGGCAGGAGGTGGTCAAGGCGGTGTTCCAGGAACGGGTGGACGTGGTCTCGACCTATGACAAGGTGGTGCGCAGCCCGTCGCTCGAATTCCGCCTGCCCAGCGTGGTGTCGCTGAAGAGCTACATCGATCAGGACCGCAGCCCGGCCTTCACCCGCTTCAACGTCTTCCTGCGCGACGGCTTCGCCTGTCAGTACTGCGGCTCGGGCGCCGAACTGACCTTCGATCACGTTCTGCCGCGTTCTCAGGGCGGGACCACCAGCTGGGAGAACATCGTCGCCGCCTGCGCCCCCTGCAATCTCAGGAAAGGGGGCCGCACGCCGCGCCAGGCCGACATGCCCGTCCGCCGCGCGCCCTATCGGCCCAACAGCTGGCAGCTCCAGGACCTGGGGCGCCGCTTCCCGCCCAATTACCTGCACCGCAGCTGGCTGGACTATCTCTACTGGGACATCGAGCTGGAGCCGTGAGCCGCCTTGCCACGGGCGGGTTCGCCGCCGATGATGGGGTCATGTCGGAATTCCAGTCTCTGGCGGGCAAGCTTCTGGTGGCCATGCCCGGCATCGGCGACCCGCGTTTCGAGCACGCGGTGATCCTGCTTTGCGCCCACCAGAGGGACCATGCCATGGGCCTGCGCATCGACCGCCCCGTGGCCGGGGTGAGCCTGAAGGCCATTCTGGACAAGCTGGAGATGGCCGGCGCCGATCGCGTGGCGGATCAGGCCGTTCTGGCCGGCGGGCCGGTGGATCGGGAACGGGGCTTCGTGCTGCACACCACGGACTGGACCGCGCCGGACGCCTCCTTGCTGGTGGGCGAAGGCCTGGCCATCACCGCCACGCGCGAGGCCCTGGCGGTCATGAGCGACCCGGGCGCCTGCCCCCGGCGCTCGGTCCTGGTGCTGGGCTACGCCGGCTGGGGCGAGGGCCAGCTGGAGGATGAGCTGGCCGACAACGTCTGGCTGACCGCCGACCCGACCGAGGATCTGGTGTTCGACGTCGACCAGCCCGCGAAGTGGAGCCGCGCCCTGGCGGGGATCGGCGTGGACGCGGCGATGCTGTCGGCCCAGGGCGGGCGGGCCTGATCCGCCGGATCCGCAGTTCGAGACTCAATCCGGCGTGCGATCCAGCCAGGCGTCGATCTGGGTGATGGTTTCACGGGTGTGGCGGCGGCGTTCATCGGCGACAGCCGGATCGGCGGGCGGTGCGGCGCGCTCCACATAGGGTGTCGACGGCCGGCGCGCGGCCTCGAGCGCGCGAAGCGTCTGGCTGGTTTCGATCTGCTGTCGCCGGGCAGTCTCGGCCCGAGCCTCGGCCTGGGCGGTCAGGCGCTCCATCTCATAGCGATGCCGGTCGACATGACGGCGATGCTGATCGAAGCCGTCCGCCCCATGGACGGGGCGCGGCGGAACCTGGCCTGCGGCGGCTGACGCCGCGAGGGCCATGACCAGGCTGATGATCATCATGCGCATGACCGCAGGATGCGGCGTGATCGCCCGATCGCCAAGCGTCGCCGCAAGCCAGGCCGTCGCTGAAGCCGCCCGGCCCGCGCGCAAGAACACTTGAAGATATAAGCATATCTTTATATGGCTTACGCTTCATCGAAATCCGGAGCTTCTCCTGTGAGCCGCACCTCCTTCGTCTTCACTTCCGAAAGCGTGTCCGAGGGCCATCCCGACAAGGTGGCTGACCGCATCTCCGACACCATCGTGGACCTTTTCCTGTCCAAGGATCCCGAGGCGCGGGTGGCGTGCGAGACCCTGACCACCACCAACCGCGTGGTTCTGGCCGGCGAGATCCGGGGCAAGGGCGTCTGGGAGAACGGCGGCTGGGTCGACGGGATCGAGGCCGAGATCGAGAACGCGGTTCGCGCGGCCGTGCGCGACATCGGCTATGAGCAGGACGGCTTCCACTGGGAAGGCCTGACCTTCGAAAACCACCTGCACGGTCAGTCGGCCGATATCGCGGTGGGCGTCGACGCCGCCGAGGGCAAGGACGAGGGCGCCGGCGACCAGGGCATCATGTTCGGCTACGCCTCGAACGAGACGCCCGAGCTGATGCCCGCCACCCTGGCTTACAGCCACCGCATCCTGAAGCGCCTGGCCGAACTGCGCCACGGCGGCGACAGACGCCTTGAGCCCGACGCCAAGAGCCAGGTGTCGCTGCAGTACGAGAACGGCCGCCCGGTGCGCGCCACCTCCATCGTCGTCTCGACCCAGCACGCCAAGGGCCTGTCCCAGGCCGACGTGGCCGCCATCGTCAAGCCGGTGGTGGCCGAGGTGCTGCCCGAGGGTTTCATCACCAATGAGACCGTCTGGCACATCAATCCGACCGGGGTGTTCGAGATCGGCGGGCCGGACGGCGACTCCGGCCTGACCGGCCGCAAGATAATCGTCGACACCTATGGCGGCGCGGCGCCCCACGGCGGCGGCGCCTTCAGCGGCAAAGACCCCACCAAGGTGGACCGCTCGGCGGCCTACGCCGCCCGCTACCTGGCCAAGAACGTGGTGGCCGCGGGCCTGGCGGACCGCTGCACGATCCAGCTCTCCTACGCCATCGGCGTGGCCGAGCCGCAATCGGTCCACGTGGATCTGCACGGCACCGGCAAGATCGACGAGACGGTGCTGGAGCGCGAGCTGCCGAAGCTGATCGGCGGCGCCACGCCGCGCGCCATCCGCAAGCACCTGGGCCTGAACAGGCCCATCTACGCCCGCACCGCCGCCTATGGCCACTTCGGGCGCGAGGCGGACGCGGACGGCGGTTTCAGCTGGGAGAAGACCGATCTGGTCGACAAGCTGAAGGCGCTGGCCTGATAACGGCTTCCCTCTCCCAATGGGAGAAGGTTCAGGTCATACCCCCGCGAAGGTGTCGCAGGCGGCCGGGTCGCCGGTGTCGTAGCCGCGGCGCAGCCACTCCATGCGCTGGGCCGAGGTTCCGTGGGTGAAGCTTTCCGGGCTGGCGCGGCCACCGGACAGGCGGTCGTCGCCGATGGCCGAGGCGGCGTTCATGCCCTGCTCGATGTCCCCCGGCTCCAGCGCCACCTCGCCGCCCGAGACCACCGAGGCGTTGCGCGCCCACACGCCTGCATAGCAGTCGGCCTGTAGCTCCAGCGCGACGGAATACCGGTTGGCCTCGCCCTGGGACCGCGCACTCGCTTGCGCCTGGCGCACCTGGGAGGAGGCGCCGGTCAGGGTCTGGACGTGGTGGCCGATCTCGTGGGCGATGACATAGGCGTTGGCGAAGTCGCCGCCCGCGCCCAGCTGGTCGTTCATCACCTGCCAGAAGCCCAGGTCCAGATAGACCGTGCGGTCCGCCGGGCAGTAGAACGGCCCCATGGCCGCCTGGCCGTAGCCGCAGCCGTCGGTGGAGGTGCCCTGTTCGTAGATGACGATGCGCGGGGCCTGATAGCCCTGCATTTTCGTGGCCCAGACGTCGTTGATGTTGGCCCCGATGACGTCCACGAACAGGCCCGCGTCGTCCTCGGGCACGCCGGTGCGGCCTTCCTGGGCCTGGCCCAGGCCGCCCAGCTGCCCGGCCACCTGGGTGGTGACCTGCGGGTCGATGCCGAACACCAAGTATCCGATGATGCCCAGCACGGCCACGCCGATGCCGCCGCCCGCGACCCCCGCGCCCATGCCGCGCCGATCCTCGATCCCGCCGCCCCGCCGTCCGCCTCTCCAGCGCATGTGACGCCTCCGACCCTGTTGATGCCCCTCAAGCTACGCCGGAATGTGGGGAAAGGGGAAGAGATGCCTCACCCCTCCCAGTCCGCCTCGAAGGGAAACCGACGGCTCCAGAAATCCGCCAGTTCGGGCAGGGCGTCCACATGGCGGACCACCTGCCCCAGGTTCGGCGCCTCGGCGTAGAAGCGGCGGCGGCGGGGTGTCCAACGGCTGGCGACCGCGACATAGAGATCCAGAACCGTCAGGTGGTCACCCAGGATGAAGCGGCCCGGTTGAACCTGCGCGTCCATCACGGCCCAGCAGGCGGCGATGCGTTCGGCGGTGCGGGCGAGCACCTGATCCTGCGCCGCCTCGTCGTCGCCGACCAGGCGCGAGGGTTCGTCGCGCACCCAGTACATGGAATAGATCGAGGCGGGGATGAAGCTCATCCAGCGCAGGAACTGCGCCCGCCTCGGATCGCCTGGCGCGGGGGCCAGCCGCCCCTCCGGGTGATTGTCGGCCAGCCAGATCAGGATGGCGGCGCTCTCGGTGATCGTCTCGCCGTCCGGGGTGACCAGCGCCGGTATCTGGCGCATGGGATTGACCGGGGCCACGCGATCCCTCTGTTCGTCGCCCTCCCAGGTGGGCGCCTCGATCACCTCATGATCGATTTCAAGCAGCGTCAGGGCCGCCTCCACCGGAACCGATCCCGACCCGGCCGCGCCGTAGACGATGAATCCCATCCCCGGTTTCCTCCCCATCAAATCCTTGAGGCGACACCACATATTGGGGGTCACATCAAATGTGATCGCAAAATAGGCGCATTGTGGCTTGGCGCCGGGCGCACGCGGGCTCATGGTGTGAGCCTGCCCGAGTCACCTGCATACGCCCGAGAGCATCATGAACGCCATCACGCCGATCCGCCTTGAAACGCCCGGTCTTCTCACTCCCTCGGCCGCCTACAAGCCGTTCCGCTATCCGTGGGCGTTCGACATGTGGAAGAAGCAGCAACAGGTCCACTGGATGCCCGAGGAGGTGCCGCTGGGCGAGGACTGCAAGGACTGGGCGGCCAAGCTGGACGACGGCGAGCGCAACCTGCTGACCCAGATCTTCCGCTTCTTCACCCAGGCGGACATCGAGGTGCAGGACAACTACATGGAGCGCTACGGCCGGGTGTTCAAACCGACCGAAGTGAAGATGATGCTGGCCGCCTTCGCCAATATGGAGACCATCCATATCGCGGCCTACGCCCTGCTGCTGGAAACCATCGGCATGCCCGACAGCGAGTTCGGCGCCTTCATGGAATATGAGGCCATGAAGGACAAGCACGACTACATGGGTCAGTTCGGGGTCGAGACGGACGCCGACATCTGTCGCACCCTGGCCATGTTCGGGGGCTTTTCCGAAGGGCTGCAGCTGTTCGCCAGCTTCGCCATGCTGATGAACTTCCCGCGCTTCAACAAGATGAAGGGCATGGGCCAGATCGTGTCGTGGTCGGTGCGCGACGAGAGCCTGCACTGCGAAGGCATCATCAAGCTGTATCACGCCTTCAACAAGGAGACCGGGGCGGTGACCCCGGCGGTGGCCGACGACATCGTCGACTGCTGCAAGACGGTCATCACCATGGAGGACAAATTCATCGACCTGGCCTTCGAGCAGGGTCCGGTCCAGGGCATGACCCCTGACGACATCAAGCAGTACATCCGTTTCATCGCCGACTGGCGCCTGCGCCAGTTGAACCTGCCCGAGGTTTACGGCGTGACCGAAAATCCGCTGCCGTGGCTGCAGTCCCTGCTCAGCGGGGTCGAGCACGCCAACTTCTTCGAGGCGCGGGCCACCGAATACTCCAAGGCCGCCACCAAGGGGAACTGGCACGGCGCCGAGGGCGTGTGGGATTCCTTCGACGCCCTGATGAAGAGGCGCAAGGAAGGCGTGGAGGTCTGAACCTTCTTCCGCCGGGAAAAGGGAGAGCCCGTGCGCCGACCCCGGGCGTGTTCCGGGGGAGGCTCTTGCGCGAGAAAAGAGGTGTGAGGGCGCTCTGCACTGCATCCGCATAAGGCGGCGGCGCGCTCAAAAAGCAGGGGCCCGAATTGAGCGAGGGGACGAAAGCCCGGTCGAACCGTTGCCCTCGTCCCCTCGCCAAGTCCGGGTTGGACTTGACCTTAGGGTCAGGAACCTTGCCGTCTCCCCGGCGGGCGAACCCGGCGTTGAAACGCGGCCTCCTGTCAGCTCCTGGTCTTCGGCGTTCCGTCAGGGTCGCCCCTGTCGTCGTCCGTCGATCCCGGCCCGGTTCTCCGTGGACCTCACCCGAAGGTTTCGGTCCGGGAGCCTTGGCCCTGTCCGGTCATTCGAGCCGTCCGAAGACGCCTGAAAGCCTGGATCAGAGAGCCGGACCGACCCGCTTGAAGCTCCCAGTCTCCCGGGATTTCCGCGCCGCCGTGTCCCTCGGCCCGTTGACGTTCCCGCGAAATCCGCTATTGGGCAAGCGTCCGAATCCGCCCCGTTGTGCATGATGGCGGCCCGTTCGGTGGATAACCGCCCCACAACCTGTGAGCCGTTCCGAATCCGTTCGGACGATCAAGCGAATGGTTTGTCCACAGTTTCGCTACCGCTTTGGAGCCGAACGGCCTGAACCCGGATATTCGCTCATCCTAGAAGCTGGACCATTTTCGGTTCGGTCGGAATCGACCGAACCGAAAATGGGCTAAAGCCGCGGGGCGCGGGGGCGGCCCGGGCGCGGCGGATGGGTGCGGGCGTGTTCGAGTGTGGTCGGGCGGGCGGCCGGCTCGCTTCAGGCCGCCAGTTCGGCGGCGTCCTCGCGCAGCATGGCGGCCACGCGCAGCAGGAAGTCGCGGCGGCGCTCCAGCGCCTCGGTGTCGTCCGGGCCGATGCGGCCATGACGCACATGGGTGCGCTCGGATTCGGCGATCAGGCGTTCGACCACGGCGGCCTGGTGGCCGGGGGTCTTGCGGCGGTCCATCAGCTCGGCGTGAGACTTCAGTTCGCGCACACGCCGGGTCAGGGCCTCTTCCACGTCCTGGCCGCTGTCGGCGCGGGCGGCCATGGCGGCGAAATCGCGCACATAGAGTTGAACGAAGCCTTCTTCGACCATCGTTTGTCCTTTCCGGTCTGACGCCGGCCCATCAGGAAACACCGGTCGCGCGGCCGCCCTTCAGGATTCAGGGGCGCGCAGACGGCGAAATGGGCCGGGGATGCGAGGGCGGCCGATGCGGGCCGCAGGGGGTGTCACTCTCTTAGCACACCCTTGTGGAAAAAGCCATTTCCCCGTCACAAGCATGAAATCCCGGTCATCCGCATCCGACGGGGCGGCCCGAAGCCTCCTGTCGTCATGAAGCCGCTCGCCGCCCTTCTCATGCTGATCGCCGCCAGTTGCACCGGCGCGGTTCCGGCCATGGCCGCCGATCCGGCGCAGGCTGTTTCCAGACCGGCGTCGCAGGGCCTATAGACCGTGGGCGAACACGGGGGCGGCCACATGCGCATTCTTCCTTTCATCGGCCTGGTCGGCGGGCTTGTCCTGGCCGCCTGCTCCGCCCCCGCGCCCGAACTGACGTCCGATGGCCTGCCCCGGCTGGAGCGCATGTCGCAGGTGCTGTTCTGGAACCAGGCCGAGCGCGAGGCGGGATTCCGCGCCATGGACCGCATCACGCAGCACCGAACCGTCCCGGCGGGCGGGCCGGTGCGCGCCCTGCCGCCCGGCGAGCCGCTGGACCTGGACGTGGACGCCTTCATGACGGTCGAGAAGACGGCGGGCCTGCTGGTGATTCAGGAGGGCCGCGTGCGGCTGGAGCGCTACGGCCTGGGCTTCGGGCCGGAGGGGCGCTGGACGTCCTTCTCGGTGGCCAAGTCGGTGACCTCGACCCTGGTCGGCGCCGCCCTCGCCGACGGTCATATCGAGAGCCTGGAGACGCCCATCATCCGCTATCTGCCGGAACTGTCCGGAAGCGCCTATGACGGGGTCACGGTGCGCCAGCTCCTGACCATGACCTCGGGCGCCGACTGGAACGAGGACTACACCGATCCCCGATCCGACGTGATCCGCTTCTTCGGGCCGCGCGAGACGGGGGGCATGGACCCGACCCTGCACTATATGCGCGGCCTTTCGCGCGCAGCCGAGCCGGGGACGCGCTGGCTCTACAGCACCGGCGAGACGAACCTGGTGGGCCTTCTGGTCAGCCGGGCGACGGGGCGCTCGCTGGCGGACTATCTGTCGGAAAAGATCTGGCGGCCCTACGGCATGGCGCGGGACGCCGCCTGGCTGATCGACGAGGCGGGGCAGGAGCCGGGCGGCTGCTGCCTGATGGCCTCGCTGCACGACTGGGGCCGCGTGGGCCAGTTCGTGCTGGAGGACGGGGTGATCGACGGGCGCGCCGTGGTTCCGGCGGGCTGGTTCGATGCGGCGACGACGAAACAGGCGGACATCGGCGTTCCCGGCATGGGCTACGGCTTCCAGTGGTGGACCCAGGATGACGGGACGTTCGGCGCGCGCGGCATCTTCGGCCAGATGATCCATATCGACCCGGAGCGGCGGCTGGTGGTGGTGATCCTGTCGGCCTGGCCGGTGGCCACCGGAGATGAGCGTTCGGCGGCCCGCAACGCCCTGCTGGCCCGGATCACGGCGGCGGTCGACGGCTGACAGGCTTGCGGCGGCGCCGGATCGGGGATAGCGCCGGAGCATGAACCCGCTGGTCCTGATCCCCGCCCGCATGGCCGCCACGCGCCTGCCGAACAAGCCCCTGGCCGACATCGGCGGCAAGCCCATGATCGTGCGCGCTTATGAGGCCGCCGCGGCATCAGGTTACGCCGTGGCGGTGGCGGCGGGCGATCCGGAGATCGTCGAGGTCGTGGAGCGGGCCGGCGGCCGCGCCGTCCTGACCGACCCGGACCTGCCGTCCGGCTCGGACCGCATCCGGGCGGCGCTTCATGCCATCGACCCGTCCGGGGTCCATGACGCGGTCATCAATCTTCAGGGCGACATGCCCTTCTCCGACCCGGCGCTCAGCCGTCTGTGCGCCGAGCTGCTGGCGCGCGAGCCCGGCTGCGACATCGCCACCCTGGTCGCGCCGGAAGCAGGACCGGAGGACCGGACCAACGCGGACGTGGTCAAGGCGGTGCTGGCCCTGGCGGCGGACGGCAGGAGCGGCCGGGCGCTCTATTTCACCCGCTCGACCCTCTATGGCGACGGGCCGGTGTGGCGCCATGTCGGCGTCTATGGATACCGGCGCGCGGCGCTGGAGGCGTTCTGCGCCGCCCCGCCCTCGCCGCTGGAGCGCCGCGAGAAACTGGAGCAGCTGCGGGCGCTGGAGATGGGCCTGAGCCTCTGGGCCGCCGTCATCGACGAAGCGCCCCTGTCGGTTGACAACCCGGCGGACCTTGAAGCGGCGCGGGCCCTGGCCTGAGCTCCTCAAGTGAGCTCTCCAAGGTGGCTCTTTCAACCGTGCGGGATTATTAGCCGTTCAACGATGACGGATCAGGACACCCTCATGGACGACAAGGCCGTGCTGGACCGCGCCCACGAGGTGATGGCGCTGAACATCGAGGCGCTGGCCGCCCTGAACGACAGCCTGGGCGCCTCCCTGGTCGAGGCCTGCCGCGTCATCCTGGGGCGTCCCGGCTATCTGGTGGTCACCGGCATGGGCAAGTCCGGCCACATCGGCGGCAAGATCGCCGCCACCCTGGCCTCGACCGGCACCAACGCCTTCTTCGTGCACCCGGCCGAGATGAGCCACGGCGACCTGGGCATGCTGCGCGAGGACTGCACCCTTCTGGCCATCTCGTCGTCGGGGGAGAGCCGCGAGCTGCGCGATCCGCTGCTGTTCTGCCAGCGCAACGGAATCCCCGTCATCGGCGTGACCCAGCGCGAGGGCAGCTTCCTGCACCGCATGTCCACCGTGCCTCTGGTCATGCCCAGGGCGCCCGAGGCGTGCCCCAACAACCTGGCGCCCACCACCTCGACTCTGATGACTCTGGCTCTGGGGGATGCGCTGGCCATGGTGCTGATGGATCAGCGCGGCTTCACCGCCGAGGATTTCGGCCTGCGCCACCCCGGCGGCTCGCTGGGCATGCGGCTGCAGCGGGTCAGCGAATGGATGGGCGATAAGCGGCCCGAGCCGGTCACCCTGCCCGAGGGCGCCGCCTTCGCCGAGGTGGTGTCGGCCATCACCAAGGGGCGCCAGGGCTGCGTGGCCATCGTGGACGGGGCTGGGCGCCTGATCGGCATGATAACCGACGGCGACGTGCGCCGCGCCTTCCTGCGCGACATCGCGAAGCTGACGGCGGGCGACATCATGAGCCGCGACCCCATCACCGTGACCCCGGACGCGCGCATGAGCGAGGTCATCGACCTCTTGGCCGCCAACAAGATCTCCAACATGTTTGTGGTGGTGGACGGGCGCCCCGTCGTCATCATCCACATCGCCGAACTGATCCAGGCGGGATACGTGTCCTGAGCCGGGCCTTCGACTTCGACGCGGCGGTCGTCGGCGCCGGCGCCGTGGGCCTGGCCTGCGGCCGGGCGCTGGCGAAGCGGGGCCTGTCGGTGGTGGTGCTGGAGCGCGAGGCGGCCATCGGCCAGGGGATTTCGTCACGCAATTCCGAGGTCGTTCACGGCGGGCTCTACTATCCGACCGGGTCACTCAAGGCGAAGTTTTGCGTCCAGGGCCGCCGGGCGCTGTGGCCCTATCTGGACAGTCGCAAGATCGATCATCGCAAGTGCGGCAAGCTGGTGGTGGCCACGGCGGCCGACGAGGTGGAGCGGCTGGACGCCATTCTGGACCAAGCTCGGATCAACGAGGTGGAGGGCATGGCCCGCCTGAGCGCGGATCAGGCCAGGGCGATGGAGCCGGACCTGGCCTGCCACGGCGCCCTGCTGTCGCCCGAAAGCGGGGTGTTCGACAGCCACGGCTACATGCTGGCGCTTGAGGGCGAGATCGAGGACGCGGGCGGTTCGGTGGTGATCTCCACGCCCTTCGAGGGCGCCGAGCCCCTGCCGGACGGCGGTTTCCGGATGCGGGCGGGTGGCGCGGCGGCGACCGACCTGACCACGCGCCTGCTGGTCCTGTCGGCGGGGCTGGGCGCCCAGGAGGCGGCGGCGCGCGTCGAGGGCTATCCGGCGAACCGCATCCCCGTCCGCCATCTGGGCAAGGGCGTCTATTTCCGCCTGAGCGCCAAGGCGCCGTTCTCGCGCCTGATCTATCCGCCGCCCATCCCCGGCGCCCTGGGCACGCATTATCGCCGCGATCTGGGGGGCCAGGCGGTTTTCGGACCCGATCTGGCCTTTGTCGAAACCGAGGACTACGCCGTCGATCCGGCGCGCTCGGCCGCGTTCGAGGCGGTCATCCGCCGGTTCTGGCCCGGCCTGCCCGAGAACGCCCTGACGCCCGACTACGCCGGCATCCGCCCCAAGCTGCACGGGCCGGGCGAACCCCAGCCGGACTTCCAGCTTCACGGCGCCGAGACCCACGGGATCGAGGGCCTCATGGCCCTGTTCGGCATCGAGAGCCCCGGCCTGACCAGTTCCCTGGCCATCGGCGAGGCGGCGGCCGAACGCCTTTCGGCATAGGGTCGGTCAGCGCCGCCCCAGGCGCGAGCCGAACACCATGCGCATCCGGCCGTAGTCCATGGTCACGGTGCGGAACATGCCCAGCACGTCGGCCCCCATCAGCAGAGCGGGCGTCTCGGTGAGGCGCCACACGGTGAAGGCGTGCAGGTCGGCGAACAGCACCGGCAGATCCTGCACCCGCGACGACCCCAGCCGCAATTGCCGCAGATAGGCCAGGCGGCCCGTCATGACCTGTCCCGTCACCCCGATGATCGGCGTCTCCCACACCTGGTCGCGGACGGCGGGCCTCTGCACCGCGATGGAGTTGAACAGCGCCATGTTGCCGATGGAGTGCTGCGCGCCGCTGTCGATGAAGGCGGTGACGTCCACCCCGTCGGCGGCGACGTCGGTGACGGTCAGCTGGCCGTATTCCCTGTGACCGTACAGTTCGTTGGCCCGGTTGATGCGGCTGACGTCCACGTCCATGCGCTGGACATAGGCGGTGCGCGGCGAGCGTAGCAGCGAAACCTGCTCGCCCGCCATGTCGAACACCAGCCGGTATTCGCCCAGCACGTCCACGCCCAGGAGGCCGTCCACCCCCAGCCGCTGGCGCGGGAACACCGGCGCGATCAGGTCCGGCATGCGGCTCTGGGCGAAATCCAGCCGCGGCACGATCACCGTGGGGGCGCGCTCGGCCGTCACCACGCCATGGACGATGATCTCCGGCCCGGGCGCCAGGCCCAGGCTGTCCGCCAGTTCGCGCGCCAGGGTCGTGCGCGTCGCCCCGGTGTCGAGCACGAAATGGAACGGCCCCTGGCCGGCGATGTGCACCGGCACGGCCATGCGGGTGACCAGGTTCGACAGGGTCTGCAGCCGCGTCGGGTCGATGGGCGGCGGCGCGTCCGGCGCGGACTCGACGTCGGGGGCGTCCTGCGGAGCGTCCATGCCTGTGAGGGCGCGGGCCGCCGCCGGCCCGAAGGCCGTCGCGGCCGCCATCGCGGCCATGGCGGTGCGTCGTGTCGGCGCCATCGGCCCCTCCCCGCCCCCCAGCGGGACAGCCACCTTACGCGCGAGGATGAGCGTTTGAATAGGCCGTCATCAGGTGATCGGCGTTCACCGCCGCGTACTTCTGGGTCGTGGACAGGGAGGCGTGGCCCAGAAGCTCCTGGATCGAGCGCAGGTCGGCTCCGGCCCCCAGCAGATGGGTGGCGAAACTATGCCGGAGCGCATGGGGGGTGGCCGAGGCGGGCAGGCCCAGCCGACCGCGCAGCCGCTGGACCGTCGCCTGCACGTGACGGGGGCTCAAGGGGCCGCCCCGCCGGGCGCGGAACAGCGGCTCATCCGGCGCCAGGGCGAACGGCGATGCCGCCACATAAGCGTCCACCGCCTCGGCCACGGCGGGCAGCACCGGGACCAGCCGGGTCTTGCCGCCCTTGCCGGTGATGCGCAGGGTCTTTGGCAGGGGCGCGTCGGACCGTTTCAGGCCCAGGCCTTCGGAAATGCGCAGGCCGCAGCCGTAGAGCAGGGTCAGCACGGCCCGATCGCGCAGGGCCTCCCACGGCTGGAGGTCCGAATCCGCTTCGGGCTCGGCCATCAGGCCGCGCGCCTGGTCCTCGCTGACCGGGCGCGGCAGCGAGGCTCTGGCGCGCGGGCCCTTCACCAGGGCGATCTGGGGCGCGGGAACGCCGCAGCGCCGGTCCAGGAAGTCATGCAGGCTGCGGATTCCCGCCAGGGTCTGGTTCAGGGACCGGGCGTTCAGCGGCCTGTCCCCCGAGCGCCGCTCGGCCAGATGCGCGCGCACCTCCGCCGCCGTGACGGCGCCGAGACCGGCCGCGTCCAGGCGCTCGCCGCGATGCCGCGCCAGGAACGCGACGTAAAGTCGGCCGATATGGCCATAGGCCTCCAACGTGCGCGACGACAGGCGCCGTTCGTGCGCCAGATGCTCCAGCCAGGCGGCCAGGGCCTGGTCGGCGCTCAATTGAGGATCGGCCATCGTTCCGCCATGCGCTCCACCACCCGGGTCAGGAACGACACCAGCTCGCAGCCCATGGCCGGGGTGAAGCCCTCGGGCTCGGGCGAGCCGAAGGCGCAAAGAGCGGATCGCGCCGGGCTGAAGGGCGCCATGCGGATCAGGGCGACGCTGCGCACCGCGTCCTCCGCGCCGCCGAACAGGTTCAGCCCGTCGAAGTTCGGCCCCAGCCACGAAAGGCCGTCCTGGCCCACCAGGGCGTCCACGCCGCCGGGCTCCAGCGTGCGCCAGCCGAAGGGAACGCCGCCGGGCTTCTCCAGCGCGATGACGGCGCTCGAAAGGCCGAAGCGCGCCTGGGCCGCCCCGTCCAGCCGCCGGGCCAGGTCGGAATGGTTACGGGCCTCCATCAGGTCCAGAACCGCCACATGGGTCTGGGCCTGGGCGGCGAAATTGGCGCGGGCCACGGCCTCGATCTGGCGCCGGGCGCCGGATTCGCGCTCGATCAGGCTCTCCAGCCGCGTCAGGGCCGCGCGACCGAACTCCACCACATTGGGGCCGGTGGTCTTCAGGCCCAGCTCTTCCAGCAGGGCGCGGTCGGTGGTCATCAGGTCCGCATTGGCCTGAAGCCACGCGCGCACCTGTGGCCAGTGAAGGCCCGCCGCCGCATCCGTCTCGACTGATTCCTGCGCGCCGCTCACGACGATCTCCGGCCAGAACTGGGCCGGAAGGGGCGATTACAGGATGGACTGTCCCGTCTTGCCCCAGTCGGCCAGGAATTGATCAAGCCCCTTGTCGGTTAACGGGTGCTTGACCAGGCCCCTGAAAACGTCGGGCGGCAGGGTGGCGGCGTCCGCCCCGGCCACGGCGGCGGCCGAGACATGGCCGGGGTTGCGCAGGGAGGCGGCCAGGATTTCGGTCTCGAACCCGTGCACGTCGTAGAGCACCCGGATTTCCTCCAGCAGGCCGACGCCGTCCGCGCCGTGATCCTCCAGCCGCCCCACGAACGGCGAGATGAAGGTGGCGCCCGCCTTGGCCGCCAGCATGGCCTGGGCGGCCGAGAAGCACAGGGTGACGTTGGTGCGGATTTTTCTGTCCGCGAAGGCCCGCGTGGCCTTGAGGCCGTCCCAGGTCAGGGGCAGCTTGACCACCACATTGTCGGCGATCTTAGCCAGCTTCTCGCCCTCGGCCACCATGGTCTCGAAATCGGTCGCCACCGCCTCGGCCGAGATCGGCCCCTCGACCAGGGCGCAGATTTCAGCGATGACCTCGGCGATGTTGCGACCGGATTTGGCGATCAGGGATGGATTGGTGGTGACGCCGTCCACCATGCCGGTGGGGACCATGTCCTTGATGACGGCGACGTCTGCGGTGTCGAGGAACAGTTTCATGGTTCGGGTTCTTAGCGAGACGGAGCAGAAAGGGCGACTCAAATCCTCCCCCTCTTGGGGGAGGGGGACCATGCGCAGCATGGTGG
>JAEZCL010000297.1 GCA_023433585.1 Pseudomonadota bacterium | reverse complement strand
TCCTTGGTGACGACGACGACGACCGGCACCCCGGCCTCCCGCGCCGCCCGCCACGCCAGGTGGGTTCCCGCCTGCACGCCGTCGACCGCGCTGACGACGACGAGCGCGAGGTCGGCCGCGCTGCGCGCCGCGTCGACCGCACCGACGAAGTCGAGGTAGCCAGGGGTGTCGAGCAGGGTGATGTCGTACTCGAGGCCGTCGTCGCAGCGCCATCGGACCGGGGCGACGCCCATCCCCAGGGAGATGCCGCGGGCGATCTCCTCCGGCTCGTGGTCGCTGACCGTCGTGCCGTCCTCGACGCGTCCCGCGCGGGGGATCGTGCCTGCGCGGAGCAGCAGGGCCTCGGTCAGGGTGGTCTTCCCGGAGCCGGACGCGCCCAGCAGCGCGACGGTCCGCGGCGTCGTTGCCTGGTCCATGCGGACCCTCCCACGGTGGAGGTGATCTTCCTGCCAGCGTAGGGCCGTGGGGCTCCCGGGGGACAGGGACGTGCGTCCCTGGCCGTGGCGGCAGGTGGGACGAGACGGGCCGGGCCCCCCGCAGGGGAGCCCGGCCCGTGGTGGCGCGTGCGTGTCAGGCGGCGCCGAGGATGTCCACGACGAACACGAGGGTGGAGCCCGGCGGGATGCCCTGCTGCTCCTCGTCGCCGTAGCCCTTCTCCGGCGGGACGACCAGCATGACCTGGCTGCCGACCTTCTGGCCGACGAGGCCCTCGTTCCAGCCGGCGATCACGGAGCCCTGGCCGATGTTGTCGACGGCGAACGTCATGCCGCGGTCCCACGAGGAGTCGAACTGCTTGCCGCCCCACAGCCAGCCCGTGTAGTGCACGGTGACGGTCTGCCCGGCGGCGACCTCGGGGCCGGCGCCCTCGATGAGCGGCTGGACGATGAGCTCGCCGGTCGGGTCGGCGTTGACGGGCTCGGCCATCGTCGGCGCGCCGTTGTCGAGCAGCTCGATGGTCGGCAGGCCCGCGGCGGGCTCGACGGGGGTGCCGACGGCGCGGCCGGGGCGCTTGGCGACGACCTCGCCGACGGCGACGGACGCCGTGTCCTCGCCCGACGGGACGGCGAACGCGAACTTCACGCCGACCTTCCCGCCGATGAGGATGTCGGCGAGCACGGGCGCGAGCGACGCCTCGCTCACGACCATCTGCTCGGGCTTGTCGGCCCACGTCGACTGCGCGGTGGAGCCGTCCTTGCCGTCGAACCACGTGGAGTGCAGCTCGATGAGGTCGCCCTCGGCGATCTCCTCGCCGTCGCCCTCGCTGACGAGGCGCGCGGTCGCGGCGGACACGGAGAACGGGGTCGTGGGCAGCGTGACGGTGGTCTCGCCGCCCTCGCCGGAGATCTCCACGGCCTCGAGCGCGGCGATGTCCTCCGCGGTCGCCGTGGGCGCCGCGTCGGGCGCCTCCTCCGTGGCGGCCGGCGTGGTGGGGGTGTCGGTCGCGGCCTCGCCGGAGCAGGCGCCGAGCAGCAGGCCGAGCGCGAGCTCAGCAGCAGAGGTCCGCAGGGAGGTGCGGGTGTTGGGACGTCGCACGGACGGTCCTCCAGGTCTTCGGGTCACCGCCCCGGATCGGTGGACGGCCTGCGGAACGCTACGCGAGATTCCTGAGCATTCGCTGGGCCGCCCGGGGACCGAAACGGTTCAGCGAACTCGGTGGTGTGACGTCACAGGAGGCGCCGCGAACCGGGATGGACAACGCGCAGCCAGCGGCAGCCGTACCCCTCGAGCTCGACCTCCAGGCGGCCGTGGGCGTCGGGCACGTGCTCGTCGTCCTCCAGCAGGTCGATGAGCCGGCAGTCCTCGCCCGTGTCCGGCAGGCGCAGCGGCACGGTGACCGCCTCCGGGCCGAGGTTGTGCAGCGACACCATCGACGCGTCCTGCCACGTCGAGCGGTGCGCGAGCACCGCGGCGTGCGGCTGCTCGAGGACCTCCGCGCGGTCCGCCCAGCCGAGCTCCGGGCACTCCCGGTACCGCCGCGCGAGCTTCTGCACGAAGTTCAGCAGCGAACCGGGGTCGCGGCGCTGGTCGGACACGTTGACGTGCTCCGGCGCGTACGGGCCGTCCGTCACCGGGCCGGCCAGCCGCGAGGGCGCCGCGTTCGAGAAGCCCCCGTTCTTCCCCGAGTTCCACTGCATCGGCGTGCGGACCGCCAACCGGCCCGGCGCGGCGAGGTTCTCGCCCATCCCGATCTCCTCGCCGTAGAACAGCACGGGCGTGCCCGGCAGCGTGAAGAGCAGCGAGTACACCATCCGGATCCGCCTTGGGTCGCCCTCCAGCATCGGCGGCAGGCGGCGCCGCAGGCCCCGCCCGAACAGCTGGTGCTCCTCGTCGGGGCCGAACGCGGCGAACACCTCCTGGCGCTCGTCGTCCGAGAGCTGGTCGAGCGTCAGCTCGTCGTGGTTGCGCACGAACGTCGCCCACTGCGCGTCCGACGGGATCACCGGGCGCGCGCGCAGCGTGTCCACCAGCGGCCCGGCGTCCTGCCGCGCCAGCGCGAGGTACATCTGCTGCATGAGCACGAAGTCGAACTGCAGGTTCAGCTCCGCGCCCTCGTGGTCCCCGTCGTCGTCGTGGTCGCCGAAGAACAGGCGCTGCTGCTCGTACGGCAGGTTCACCTCGCCCATGAGGATCGAGTCGCCCGTGCGCCGCGACAGGAACGCCCGCAGCTGCTGCAGGAACT
>JAEZCL010000253.1 GCA_023433585.1 Pseudomonadota bacterium | reverse complement strand
AGCGCGACCAGCCCGGCGGTGAGCCCGGCCACCGGCCGCCACTGCCCGGGCGCGCGACGCCAGTCCCGCCACGCCACCGCGACGAGGATCCCACCGGCGACCGCTACCGCGAACGTGACCAGCGGCGCGCCGCCGAGCGCGGCGAGCTTCAGCAGCGGCGACGTGTCCTGGCTGAACGCCAGCCGCCCCCACGGGAACCCGCCGAACGGGGTCCGGTCGCGCAGCGCCTCCTGCCCCACCCACAACACGCCGGTGAGCAGCGGCCATGCCGCCCGGTGCCGGTCGGCCAGCGGCGACACCCAGGCGGTGGCGGCGCCCAGCAGCGCCAGGTAGGCGGCCTGCAGCAGCGACAGCAGCGCCCACGGCAGGTAGCCGGTGTGCAGGTTCGTCCATTCCAGCAGCGGCGCGAACAGCGCCACGCCGGTGAGGAAACCCAGCCCGGCGCCGGCCCGCAACCGCCGCCGGTGCGCGGCGGCCGCCAGCAACGCCACCCCGACCGGCGCGAGCGGCCACATCCCGTACGGCGGGAACGCCAGCAGCAGCGCCACCCCGGCCAGTACGGCGGCCGGCACGGCCAGCGTCAGCGGCAGGGGACGCGCCCCGTCGGCGACGGTGCGCGACTGCTCCTGCTCCAGCGTCGTCACCGGCTTCTCCCCACGATCACGGGCCGAAGGCTACCCGCCCGTACCGGCCGTCGGCCCGCGCCCCTGCGCCACCGATCGGGCAACTGCGCCTCGGTGGGCGGGGCCCGCTGCCATGCTCGGCAGCATGAACGCTGAGCGGGGACGGGGTCGTGTCCTGCCGACCGCGCCCGGCTCGCGCGTCACCCGGGTGGAGTTGTTCTACGACCTGGTGTTCGTGTTCGCGTTCCTGAACGTCACGAACGTCCTCTCCGAAACCCTGAGCGGCAGGTCGTTGCTGGCGGGACTGCTGTTGCTGTTGCTGCTGTGGTGGTGCTGGGTGTCCTTCGCCGCCCTGGGCAACGTCGTCCGCACCGACCAGGGGGTGATGCCGCTTGTCGGCTCGGTGACGGTGGCCGCGCTGTTCGTGCTGACGCTGAGCACACCGTCGGCGTTCGCCGAGGAGCAGGCGCAGCAGCAGTCCGGTCCGCCCGGTCTGGTCTTGTTCGCCTGCTGCTACCTCATCATCCGGGCGGCCCAGGTGCTGGTGTTCCTGGCCCGCAGCAGCCGCCGCGGACGGACCGCCCTGCGCCTCGGTCTCCCACCGCTGACCAGCGTGGCGTTGATCCTCGCCACCAAGGCACTGCCCGAGTCACCCCAGCAGCCATGGGCGAGGTGGCTGCCGCTGGCGCTGTGGCTGGCCGCGGTCTCCGTCGAGTACACCTCCGGGGGCCTCGCCCCCAGCGCCGGGCTGACAGTCGTGTCCGCCGCCCACTGGGCCGAGCGATACGCGCTGATCCTGCTCATCGCGCTCGGCGAGTCGATCATTTCGCTCGGGCTGGGACCGAAGCTGAGCGCCGGCTTGCCGGCCACGTGGCCGGTGATCGTGGCGTCGGTGCTCGGCGTCACCATCATCGCGTCCCTGTGGTGGCTGTACTTCGACACTCTGGCACCCGCGCTGGAGCAGCGGCTGCATCGCACCCGCGACGTCCGGGCACGGGCGGCGCTCGCCCGCGACGCCTACGCCTACCTGCACCTGCCGCTGATCACCGGGATCATCCTGTTCGCCCTCGGGCTCAAGCGCTACCTCACCGTCATCTCCCACCCGCACGGCGATCCCTGGTGGGAACACGCCGCCGAGCTGGACAGCCGGGTGCTGTTCGCCGGGGTGGTCATCTACATGTTGGGACTGCTGGCGCTGGGGGTGCGGGCGACCCAACGGATTCCGGCGGTCGCCACCTGTGTGGTGCTCGTGCTGGCGGTGGGGCTGCCGTGGGCGGGCCGGCTGCCGGTGGTGGCCGCTCTGGCGATCCTGGCGGCGGTCAGCGTCTTCCTGGTGCTGTTCGGTCTGCGCGCGGGTGACCCGTGGCGTCGTCAGGTGCGCCGGACCGCGTTGGACGAGCAGGTCGCCGCCGAGCGGGAGCAGTCCGAATGGCGCCGGCGTCACCTGTGACCGGCGGGTGGGGAGTGTGGGCGGTGCCGGTGACAGGCGACAATCGGGCCCATGCGGTTCGGTGTGCTCGGCGCGACGCAGGCGTACGCGGCCGACGGCAGCGCGCTCCCGGTCGCCGGTGAGCGGCTGCGTGCCCTGCTGGTGCTGCTGCTGCTCGACGCCGACCGCACGGTGCCGCCGTGGCGGCTCATCGACGGCGTCTACGGCGACCGGCCGCCGGAGCAGGCCGCGAACGCGTTGCAGTCGCAGGTGTCGCGGCTGCGGCGGCTGCTGCCCGGGGCGCGCATCGAGTTCGGTCCGGCCGGTTACCGGCTGGCCGTCGACCCGCAGCGGGTGGATGTGCACCGGTTCACCCGGCTGGCCGAAGCGGGACGGGCGGCGCTGGCCGACGGCGATCCGCGCGGCGCGGCGGCGCTGCTGCGCGAAGCGCTCGACCTGTGGCGCGGCGAACCCCTCGCGGACGTCACCGGGGCGCCGTTCGCCGACGCCGAAGC
>JAEZCL010000252.1 GCA_023433585.1 Pseudomonadota bacterium | reverse complement strand
CGTCGTAGGCCGCCTTGGTCTTCTGCTGCGAGCGCACGGCGTAGGCGTCGACGCGCTCCTTGGTGATCGTGGGGTAGCGGTCGTGCAGGTTCTCCGCCGTCTTGCCCATCACCAGCGCGTCGGGGTCGACGATGCGCTCGGACAGGATCCGCGGGTTGGGGTCGACGCCCTCGCCCATCGGGTGGCGGCCCATGTGCTCGACGCCGCCGGCGATGACGACGTCGTAGGCGCCGAAGGCGATGCCGGACGCGGTGGTCGTCACCGCGGTCATGGCGCCGGCGCACATCCGGTCGATGGCGTAGCCGGGCACGCTCTGGGGGAGCCCGGACAGCAGGGCGGCGGTGCGGCCGATGGTGAGGCCCTGGTCGCCGATCTGGGTGGTGGCCGCGACGGCCACCTCGTCCACGCGCTCGGGCGGCAGCGACGGGTTGCGCCGCAGCAGCTCGCGGATGCACTTGATGACGAGGTCGTCGGCCCGGGTCTCGGCGTACTGGCCCTGGGCCTTGCCGACGGGCGGGCGCACGCCGTCGACGAAGACGACCTCTCGCAACTGACGGGACACGGGGTCCTCCTGGTTCTCGGGGATCGGCCGCCAGATTACCCATCAGTAATAAGAGGTTCACCCACCCGGGGTGTGACCTCGCCCTCGCCACTAGTCTTTGCGCATGCCCGACCGCCTCGTGCACATCGTCGACGACGTCCCCGAGCTCGACGACGTGCCCTCGCTGACGCTGGTGCTCACCCTCGACGGGTTCCTCGACGCCGGCAGCGCGGCCAGTCGCGCCGTCCAGCACCTCACCGATCTCTCCGAGGGCCGGGTGGTGGCGACCTTCGACGTCGACGAGCTCCACGACTACCGCGCCCGGCGCCCGGCGATGTCGTTCGTGCGCGACCACTACGAGCGGTACGACGCCCCGCGGCTCGTCGTCCGGCTGCTCGAGGACACTGGCGGCACGCCGTACCTCCTCCTCCACGGCCCCGAGCCCGACACCCGCTGGGTGGGCTTCTGCCTCGCGGTGCGCGAGGTGGTCGAGCGCTTCGGCGTGACCCGGGTGGTCGGCATGGGCTCGGTCCCGATGGCGGTGCCGCACACCCGCCCGATGGCGATCACCCACCACGCCAACAACCCCGACCTGCTCACCGCCGACAGCCCGTGGCGCGGCGAGCTGCGGATCCCGAGCAGCGCCCAGGCGCTGCTGGAGATCCGGCTCGGGGAGTGGGGCCACGACGCGATGGGCTTCGTCGCGCACGTGCCGCACTACCTCGCCCAGATGGACTACCCCGCCGCCGCTGCGGCCCTCCTCGAGCAGGTCGAGCTGGCGGGTCGGCTCACCGTCGACCTGTCCGGGCTGCGCGCCGAGGCCGAGGACCGCGAGGCCGAGATCGCCCGCTACCTCTCCGCCAACGAGGAGGTCGCCGAGGTGGTCGCCGCGCTCGAGCGGCAGTACGACGCCTTCGAGCGCGCCGAGGAGAGCGGGTCGAGCCTGCTCGCCCAGGACCAGCCGCTGCCCACCGGCGAGGAGCTCGGCAAGGAGTTCGAGCGGTTCCTGCAGGGACTGGACGGATCCGGCGGCGCCGAGGGTGGAGACGAGGACTGATGCCCCGCGACTCCGACGAGCTCGTCGAGCTGCTCGACCTCGAGACGATCGACGACAACCTCTTCCGTGGCGCGCAGATGCCGACGACCCGCCCGATCGTCTTCGGCGGGCAGGTCGCGGCGCAGGCGCTGGTCGCCGCCTCGCGCACGGTGGACCCCGAGTTCGCCGCGCACTCGCTGCACTCCTACTTCCTCCAGCCCGGCGACCCGTCGGTGCCGACGATCTATGACGTCGACTACCTGCGCGACGGGCGCTCGTTCCTCACTCGCCGGGTGATCGCGCAGCAGCACGGCCGGCCGATCTACGCCCAGACCGTGAACTTCCAGAAGCACGAGCCCGGCCTCGACCACGCGGAGCCGATGCCCGCCGTACCCTCTCCGGACGAGTGCGAGCCGGTCGTCCGGCGCGCGCACGACGAGGAGCACGCGGACCAGTGGGACGTCGCCGACATGCGTCCGGTGCGCGACCTCGAGCCCGACGACGCGAGGCCCGGCCGGCAGCGGGTGTGGCTCAAGGCGTCGACGCCGCTGCCCGACGACCCGTTCTGGCACACCGCGGCGTTCACGTACTTCTCCGACATGACGCTGCTCGGCGCGGCCCTGGCGCCGCAGGGGCTCAGCTTCCTCAAGGGCGAGGTCTTCCTGGCCTCGCTCGACCACGCGGTGTGGTTCCACCGCCCGTTCCGTGCCGACGAGTGGTGGCTCTACGACCAGCACTCGCCGGCCGCGACCGGCGGTCGTGGGCTGGTGCTCGGCAAGGTCTACAGCCGCGACGGCCAGCTGGTCGCGTCCGTGGCCCAGGAGGCCGTGATGCGGTCGCCGAAGGGCCGGTCATGAAGGAGGACGTCGTGAACCCGACCCAGGAGCTCGTCGGCCTGCTCGACCTGGAGCCGCTCGACACCGACCTGTTCCGCGGCCACCAGCCGGAGTCGGCGCGCGCCCGGGTCTACGGCGGCCAGGTGGCCGCCCAGGCGCTGATGGCCGCCGTGCGCACGGTCGACCCCGGCTTCGCGGTGCACTCGCTGCACTCGTACTTCCTGCTCCCCGGCGACTACGCCGTCCCGATCGTCTACGACGTCGAGCGGATCCGCGACGGCCGTTCGTTCTCCACCCGCCGGGTCTCCGCGCGCCAGCACGGGCGCCCGATCTACTACATGACGGCCAACTTCCAGATCCCCGAGCCCGGCCTCGAGCACCAGGACCGGATGCCGGAGGTGCCCAGCCCCGAGCAGGGGATGCCGCTGGTGGAGCTGGCCCGCTCGCGCGGTCCCGAGGCCGCCGAGCACTGGGAGCGGGAG
>JAEZCL010000251.1 GCA_023433585.1 Pseudomonadota bacterium | reverse complement strand
GGACGGGGTGTTCGCCGCGAATGTGCGCTGGTTGTCGCGGTATCGGCATCCGCGGTGCGGGCGTCGGGAGGATCTGATCGTGCGGTTGTTGGAGGTGTTCGCGCAGCCGACACCGCTGTTTGCCGGGGTGGAACAGGTCGGCGACCGGCTGCTGGTGTTGCCGGTGCTCTATCACCTGCTGTGGCGTCAGGTGCTGGTCGTTGACCTGCGCTCGGCGCTGCTGGGTCCGTTGACGCTGGTATCGCAGGGACAACGGAGGAGGTCGTGATGCTGGCACGGCGGCCGGGGGTGCTACGGCCGGGCGACCGGGTGCGCTTCGACAAGATCGTGCACACGGTGGTGGGGGTGTCCGGGACGCTGGTGCTGGTCGCGGACGAGCAGGCCGAGGTGACGGCGATCCGGCTGGCTGACCTACAGGCCAGAGCGGACTTCGAGGTACTCGGTGAGCGGTCACGCGCCCCGGCGCTGTCGGCGACGGCGGTCGTGCACCGGTTGCCGCAACAGGTGGTTGACGAGGCGTTGTGGTGGGAGCGGCACCTGCAGGAGGTGATCCATGGGCTGGCGCCGGACGCGCCAGCGGGGTCACGTCCGCGGGCCGGTTACGACCCGGCGGTCACGACGCTGACGCAGCGGGAACGGGCCAAGGCTGAGGAGTTGGTCGCGGCCGGCCATGCCGTGAACGCCAGCAAGGTCAAGCGGCAGCGTCAGCGTTACGAGGCAGGCGGCCTGGCGGCGCTGGTGGATCAGCGTCCGCTGCGGCGGCCCTCGCGGTTCGGTCGGGCCGATGCGCGGGTGGTGGAGGCGATGCAGACGGCGATCGCCGAGGCCACGGACGCGTCCACGCGCACGGCCAGCTTCCTGGTCTGGCGCACCGGCCAAATCCTGGCCCAGCGGCCCGACGCCGACCAGGTCGTGGTGCCGTCGCGGGCGACGCTCTACCGGCTGTTGGGCAAGCTGACCGCCGGGCTGCACACCACGGGTTCGGCACGCACCCGCCGATCGCAGGACAGCCGCCCGGACGGGCCGTTTCGCACGGTGAGCGCTGCCGCGCCAGGCGAGCTGGTGCAGATCGATTCCACCCCGCTGGACGTGCTGGTGCTGCTGGATGACGGCACACCGAGACGGGTGGAGCTGACCGGCATGATCGACGTGGCCACCCGGACAGTGCCCGCGGCGGTGCTGCGCCCGACGACCAAGTCGGTGGACGCCAGCGTGTTGCTGGCCCGCGCGTTGACCCCGGAGCCGATGCGTCCCGGCTGGGCGGACGCGTTGACGATGTCGCGGTCGGTGCTGCCGCACCGGCGGTTGCTGGCCATCGACGAACGCCTGGAACACGCCGCGGCGCGGCCGGTGATCGTGCCGGCCACGATCGTGGTCGACCAGGGCAAGGTGTTCATCTCCCGCAACTTCCGGGCCTCCTGCGCGGCGCTGGGCATCAACTTCCAGCCCACCCATCCCGGCTCGCCCGCTGAAAAGCCGCACATCGAGAAGATGATGTCGGCGGTCGGGACGCTGTTCGCCCAGTTCGTGTCCGGCTACACCGGCTCGAACACCGAACGGCGGGGCCGCAAGGTCGAAGCCCAGCCGCTGTGGTCGATGCTGGAGCTGCAGGAACTGCTGGACGAGTGGCTCGTCGCGGCCTGGCAGAACCGGCCGCACGACGGGCTGCGCGACCCAGCCGCCCCGGGGCGGATGTTCACCCCGAACGAGAAGTACGCCGCGCTGGTCGAATCGGCCGGCTACGTGCCGGTCGCTCTGTCCGCCGACGACTACATCGAGCTGCTACCGGCATGCTGGAAGGCGATCAACGCCTACGGCGTCAAGCTCAAGCACCGCACCTACGACGCCGAGGCGCTCAACCCGCTGCGCCGCCAGCCCTCCGGGATCGCCACCCGCAAAGACCTGTGGGAGGTCCACTACGACCCCTACGACGTGTCGAGGGTCTGGCTGCGCAACCACGGGGATCCGCAGGCGGGCTGGATCACCCTGTTCTGGAAGCACCTGCGCCGCGACGGCGTCCCATTCGGCGAGCTGGCCTGGGATCACGTCCGCGCGCAGATGCCCAAGGCGACCGAGGACGAGATCGCCGCCGCGGTGCAGGACCTGCTACGCCGCGCCAGCCAAGGTCCGCAACCCGCCACCGGTTCACGAGCCTCCAAACGCGCCCGCAGGGTCGCCGCCCGCACCCGGGCCACCACACCTCGGCCCGAACCCGTCTCCGATGCCGCACCGGCCTCGGCGCCCGCCGATGAACCCGACCAGGACCAGAGCGATGGCCAGGTCGCGAAGGTGATTCCGCTGGGGTCTTCGACCCGTATCAGGAAGCGAGCAAACGATGGTGACCGCGACGACCGGCGCCGCCACCACGGGCTCGTATGCCGGCCTGCCCGACGACGACCAGCACCGGCAGTTGACCACGCTGGAGGGCTGGCGCCGCTACGTCGACAGCGTTCCCGTGGTCCCTGATCTGCTCGACCGGCAGGCATGGAAGCGGCTGGACGGTGACCAGCAGTTCGCCTACGACGAGGCGAGGCTGGCCCACCACGCCCGGCTGCTGGTCGTGGCCACCTCCACCATTCGCAAGGTGATCACCGAAGGGCGGCGGCTGTCCTACCTGAACCGGTGTGCCGTCTCCGGGCGCTGCGGCCTGATCGTGTCCGGCGTGGCCCGCACCGGCAAGACCACCAGCCTCGCCCAGCTGGGCAAGACGATGGAGGTCATCCACCGGCGGCGCCGCCCCGAGTCACCGGAGGACATCCCGGTCATCTACATCGCCACCCCACCGGCCGCCACACCACGGATGATGGCCGTTGAACTGGCTCGCTTCCTCGGACTGCCCGTCACGACCCGCGCCAACATCACCGACGTCATCGAGGCCGTCTGCGGCGTCTGTCTGGACGCCCGCACCGGGCTGATCTGCGTCGACGAAATACACAACATCAGCCTGACCACCCGCCACGGCGCGGAAACCTCCGACACCCTCAAGTACTTCTCCGAACGCATCCCCGCCACCTTCGTCTATGCCGGCCTCAACGTCGAACGGGAGGGCCTGCTGTCCGGCACCCGCGGGCAGCAGATCGCTGGCCGGTTCAGCATGATCCGCACCGGGGCATTCCCCAGAGGCGACGAATGGACGGCCCTGATCGCCACCCTGGAGGACAGCCTGCGGTTACACGCCCACACCCAGGGCACCCTGACCGGCCTCGACGTCTACCTGCACCAACGCACCAACGGGATGATCGGCAGCCTACTGAGGCTCATCCGCAGCGCCGCCATCCAGGCCATCATCGAGGGCGGCGAACGCATCACCCGCGCCAGCCTCGACGACATCGAGATCGACGTGGCCGCCGAAAGCGCCCGGACGGGAAACCGCCCAGGCTGATGAAAAGCAGAGGCATCAGCATCGACCGGCCGCGCCGGCTGCCCATCCAGGTCTCCCTGCGCCCCAGCGAGATGCCGGACTCGTTCGTCCGACGGCTGGCCATCGCGAACCACCTACGTCCCAGCTATCTGCGCGCCTACCTCGCTGACCCACCCGGACCGCTCGCGTCCATCCAGATCTGGCGCCTGGCCGCCGTCACCGGCCGGCCCGAAGAAGAACTCATCCGCGTCATGCCCGCACTCGAACCCACCGCGTCCAGCAAGCCATCACGGCAGCGCGTGAAGAAGCAGGTTGGCCTATTCACCGCCATCCGCCAGGCCGCCGAACAGGACGTGGACGTCCAGCGACTGAGCAAACACTTCGGGCTGCGACGTCCGACCATCATCAAGGCCCTGACCGGCCAAGACCCCACAACCGCCCGGTTCGGGCACCGACGGCCGCACCACCACCCCATCCTCGAAGACGTCACCGACTACCTGGATCAACTCATCGCCGACAACCCCGGCGCCACCATCTGGTCGATCTGGAAGAACCTCATCCAAGAACGGCAAACCACGGCTGGCTACGGAACGGTCCGCGACTACGTCAACCGCGTCCGCGCCCACCCAGCCGACACCAAGTCCGTCCGGCACCTCGTCAGCAGGGCAGATCTCTTCACCAAGATCCGCGACGAAGCCGTCGGGGTCTTGGCCAGCAGGCTCGCCGCGCAGTTCTCCACCGACCGCGCCACTGTCATACGAGCTCTCACCGGCGAGGACACACCCCGCAAACGCTCGCAGTCGAAACAGAACCCCGTCCTAAAAGACCTCCGCCACCACATCGACAAGATGATCGACTCCGACCCCGACGTCACCGTCGCAACCATCTGGGAACGACTCGTCGACCAGCACCACGCCGAGGTCTCCTACGCCACCGTCCGGGACTACGTCGCCCGAGAACGCCGCCAGCCCCGCCCTCGAGCCAAGCCAAGCACCATCACGATCCCCGACCAGAGCAAACCGCGATCCGGGGCACCTTCAGTGAGACGCCCCGGGGAAAACGCGATTCCGGGGCAAGCCCGATGAGACAGATCTCAGCCACCTGTCTCACTCAACCTGCTCCGACGCAGGCCAGCGCCGACTCATCGGGGCAACTTCACTGAGACAGGACAGGCCTCTTGGTGTGACAGGTCTGGTACTGGCGGGGTGGTTTCGGCGCGTAGGACGCGTACGAGGGCGGAGGCGGTGGCGTTGGACAACTGGTGCCCGTCCGCGCGTAGCCGGTGGGCGAGGGCCTTGCGGGACAGAGGTGTCCCTTCGGCGGTGAGGGTGTGGGCGGCGGTTCGGGCGGCCGGGACCAGCGCGGTGACCTCCGGAGCGTCGTCGTCGGTCGATGCCTCGTGGTCCGGG
>JAEZCL010000087.1 GCA_023433585.1 Pseudomonadota bacterium | reverse complement strand
CCGACGGTCCGATGCGGACGCCGGGCGGGCGCGGCGCGTAACCCTCGCTTGCCCAGCGTGACCGTCGGCGCCCTTGAATCCTTTGCCGGTCGGCGTCACTAAGGCGCCAACAAATAATATCGCCGTCAGGCTTTATCAGGAAAGGCTTCCCCCCATGACCGTCCGCGTCGCCATCAATGGTTTCGGCCGCATCGGCCGTCTGGTCCTGCGCTCCATCGTCGAGCACGGGCGCCGCGACATCCAGGTGGTGGCGATCAACGACCTGGGGCCGGTGGCCACGAACGCGCACCTGCTGAAGTACGATTCGGTCCATGGCCGCTTCCCCGGAACGGTCGAGCATGGCGACGACTGGATCGACGTGGGGACCGGCAAGATCAAGGTCACGGCCGAACGCGATCCGGCCAAGTTGCCGCACGCGGAGCTGAACGTCGACATCGCCCTGGAATGCACCGGCATCTTCACCAGCCGCGACAAGGCCGCCGCCCACCTGACCGCCGGCGCCAAGCGGGTGCTGGTCTCGGCCCCCGCCGACGGGGTGGAGAAGACCATCGTTTACGGCGTCAACCACGACATCCTGACCAAGGATGACATCGTGGTCTCCAACGCCTCCTGCACCACCAACTGCCTGGCGCCGGTGGCCAAGGTGCTGCACGATCTGTTCGGCATCGAGCGCGGCTACATGACCACCATCCACGCCTACACCGGGGACCAGCCGACGCTGGATACGATGCACAAGGATCTGTATCGCGGCCGCGCGGCGGCCCTCAGCATGATCCCCACCTCCACCGGTGCGGCCAAGGCCGTGGGCCTGGTTCTGCCGGAGCTGAAGGGCAAGCTGGACGGTTCGTCCATCCGCGTGCCGACCCCGAACGTCTCGGTGGTGGACCTGAAGGTGGTGCCCGGCCGCGACACCTCGGTCGAGGAAGTCAACAACGCCCTGATCGCCGCCGCCGACGGCCCCATGAAGGGCGTTCTGGTCACCACCACTGATCCGGTGGTCTCCGCCGACATGAACCACATCGCCGCGTCCTCGACCGTCGCCCTGCCCCAGACCCAGGTCATCGAGGGCAAGCTGGTGCGGGTGATGAGCTGGTACGACAACGAATGGGGCTTCGCCACGCGGCTGTCGGACACGGCGCTGGTGATGGGCAAGCTGATCTGATGGCGAATTGGGAGTGGTTCAGCGACCGGCGCTGGCAAGGCCTGGCGTTGGCCGCGACCGCTCCCGTGGCCGCATTGGGGATCAGTCTCGGCTGCCTTGTGCGAAACATGGTCCGAAGCCCCACTGAGTATTTCTTTGCCCGTCCCGTCCTTGAATCGACTGCGGAGACGTACGGCCGGATGCCGGGCACAGGTGTCGGCGACGCAGCCCTGACGCTGCTTCTCGCGGCCTTGACCATCGTCTGGATCATCGCGCTGTTCCGCTATGTCCGGGCCGCTCCACGATCCCCGTTGAGCATCGGCGCTGTGATCATTTCGCTGGCCCTTTTTGGATATGCAGCCCGCCAGACTTGGCTGCTGGGCTATCCGGTGTGCAATCCGTTCTAAGCGTATGCGGAGATCCTTCTCTTCTTGAACGAGCAGGAAACGCGACAGGTCTTCCGATGCAACATCCGTCTTCGTATAGATGCGCCATGACCACCTTCCGCACCCTCTCCGACCTCACCGATCTTTCCGGCCAGACCGCCCTGGTCCGCGTAGACTTCAATGTGCCGATGGAGGACGGCCGGGTCACCGACGACACCCGCCTGCGCGCCGCCCTGCCGACCATCAACCGGTTGCGGGACGCCGGGGCGAAGGTGGTGCTGATGGCGCACTTCGGGCGGCCCAAGGGGGAGCGGGTCGAATCCATGAGCCTGAAGCCGCTCGTCGAACCGCTGTCCCTGCTGCTGAGCGCGCCGGTGTGGTTCGCCCAGGACTGCGTGGGCGAGGCGGCTCAGGCGGTGATCGCCGACGACCTGGCGCCCGGCGGCGTGGCCCTGCTGGAAAACCTGCGCTTTCACAAGGGCGAGGAAAAGAACGATCCCGATTTCGCCGCCGAACTGGCGAAGCTGGGCGATCTCTATGTCAACGACGCCTTCTCGGCCGCGCACCGCGCCCATGCCTCCACCGAAGGGATCGCGCGGCGGCTGCCCGCCTATGTGGGCGGGGCCATGCGCTGTGAACTGGAGGCGCTGGACAAGGCGCTGGGAACGCCGGTCAAGCCGGTGATCGGCATCGTCGGCGGGGCCAAGGTCTCCACCAAGCTGGACCTGCTGAAGAACCTGGTGGCCAGGCTGGACCATCTGGCCATCGGCGGCGGCATGGCCAACACCTTCCTTTACGCCCAGGGCGTCGATGTGGGCGGGTCGCTGTGTGAAAAGGACATGGCGGACACCGCGCGCGAGATCATCGAGGAGGCGCGCCGCCAGGGCTGCGAGCTGCTGCTGCCCGTCGACGTGGTGGTGGCGAAAGCCGTCAAGCCCGGCGTCGAGGCGGGCGTGCGCGCCCTGGACCGCATCGCCGCCGACGACCTGATCCTGGACGCCGGGCCGGAGACCGTGGCCCGGCTGAAACGCGCCATGGACCTGTCGAAGACCCTGATCTGGAACGGCCCCCTGGGCGTGTTCGAGGTTCCGCCGTTCGACAAGGCCACCGTCGAGGCCGCCGTTCACGCGGCCGAACTGGCCAAGGCCGGAAAGATCACCGCCGTCGCCGGCGGCGGCGACACGGTGGCGGCCATGAACCACGCGGGGATCGCGGACGACCTGACCTTCGTCTCCACCGCCGGGGGCGCCTTCCTGGAATGGATGGAGGGCAAGCCCCTGCCGGGCGTCGAGGCGCTGAGGGCCTGACCCCTCACACCGCTCATCCCGGTCTCCGCCCGGATGAGTGGGCCGATGGAAGGATGAGAACCGTTCCGCTTCGCCCTGCGTTGAGCGTCCATGCTCAATGACCTGATTCAGTATGCAGCGCCCATTCTGGGGGCGGTCATCGCCGGAGCCCTGATCGGGTTTGAACGGGAATATCGGGGCCGCCCGGCGGGCTTTCGCACCCATATCTTGGTCAGCCTGTCCTCGGCGCTGCTGATGCTGGCCGCGACCCATCAGAGCGAATGGAACTTGGACCTGATGCAGGACGTGGACCTGGTCATGGACCCGACCCGCATGGCGCACGGGATTCTGACCGGCATCGGCTTTCTAGGGGCCGGCGTTATTTTCCGCACCGGCTTCTCCGTCCATGGCCTGACCACGGCCGCATCCCTGTGGGTCACCGCAGCCATCGGCATCCTGTTCGGGGTGGGCATGTTCACTCTCGGCGCCCTGGCCACGGCGGTCACGGCCCTGATTCTGATCGCGTTCAGGGTGGTGTCCGAGAACCTGCCCCAAGGCGCGGTGATCGACGCGGAGATCCGCTGGCGAGCCGGTGACGGCTCAACCCAGGAGGCGGTGGAGGCGATCCTGGCCGATCAGGATATCGGGATGAAGTCCACCGGCTATGTGCGAAAGGGCGACGAGGTTCGACGCTTCTATCGGCTGCGGGCTCATGATGCGCGGCTGTCGGCCTTGGGCGAGCGGCTGGGCCAGACGCCGGGGGTCACGGCGTTCCGGCTGGCTCCCAGGGACGACTAAAGACCGGGACGCTTGAGACGGCGGCGGCCCGGTCATTGTTCGCTAACCCTCTTTGGGGCATGACTGGAACGAATGACGAACAACGCGATTCGAGTCCTCGGCCTGGACCCCGGCCTCAGACGCACCGGATGGGGCGTCATCGCCTGCGAGGGCGCGCGCCTGTCGTGGGTGGCCCACGGCGTGGTGGCGCCGCCCGAGGCCGCGCCCTTTTCCGAGCGCCTGCTGCATCTGCTGGACGCGGTCGCCGCCCTGTG
Organism: Pseudomonadota bacterium; assembly: GCA_023433585.1. GTDB lineage: Bacteria > Pseudomonadota > Alphaproteobacteria > Caulobacterales > Caulobacteraceae > Brevundimonas. The sequence continues at coordinate 355 of JAEZCL010000087.1, read as the reverse complement.
CGCCGAGCACCGCTGTGACGAGGCGGCGGTGGAGGAGGTGTTCGTCAACATGAACCCGTCCTCGACGCTGAAGCTGGGCCATGCCCGCGCCGCCGTCATGCTGGGCCCGGCCCGTTGCGGCCTCGCCGTCGCCGAATACGCCCCCAACCAGATCAAGAAGGCGGTGGTGGGCGCCGGCCATGCGGACAAGGCCCAGATCGCCTTCATGATCCGCCGCCTCTTGCCCACGGCCGGGGACGTCAAGGCCGACGCCGCCGACGCCCTGGCCGTCGCGATCACCCACGCCCACCTGCGCCGCGTCAGGACGCTGGCGGCATGAGGGCGGGGCTGAAATTCTCCTCCCCATCCCTTGAGA
>JAEZCL010000159.1 GCA_023433585.1 Pseudomonadota bacterium | reverse complement strand
GGACGGCGTCCAGAGGATCCTGCAGGTTGAGGGTCAGGGTCTTGCGGCCCAGCTTCTTCATCAGGGCCGCCTTCTCCTCGACCAGGATCAGCCGGCCGCGGGTGATCACCCCGACCCGGTCGGCCATCTCCTCGGCCTCCTCGATGTAGTGGGTGGTCAGGATGATGGTCACGCCCTGCGCCCGCAGGTCCCGCACCAGCCCCCACATGTCCCGGCGCAGCTCCACGTCCACGCCTGCGGTGGGTTCGTCCAGAAACAGGATTTCCGGTTCGTGCGACAAGGCCTTGGCGATCAGCACCCGCCGCTTCATGCCGCCGGACAGGGTTTTGATCTGGGCGTCCTTCTTGTCCCACAGGCTGAGATCCCGAAGAACCTTCTCGATCCACGCCGGATTCGGCGGCTTGCCGAACAGGCCCCGGCTGAAGCTCACGGTGGCCCACACGGTCTCGAAGGCCTCGGTTGTCAGTTCCTGCGGCACCAGGCCGATCATGGAGCGCGCCTTGCGATAGTCCCTGACGATGTCGAACCCGCCCGCCTCGACCACCCCCGTCGAGGGTGTGACGATGCCGCAGATGATGCTGATGAGGGTCGTCTTGCCCGCTCCGTTCGGTCCCAGCAGGGCGAAGATCTCGCCCTTGCGGATCTGAAGGTCGATCCGTTTCAGGGCCTGATGCCCCGTGGCGTAGGTTTTGGTCAGGCCGGATATGGATATGACTGTGGACATGGCGGCCGGACCCCTCTTTCGCGGTCCCGACAAGATGGTCGTCAGGGCCATCAGCACAAGGCGCCGAACGCACAAATTGTCGCAGGCGTCACGAACCGACGTTAGAACGTCTCCATGAAACGCGCCGCCGTCCTGTTGCCCCTGATCCTTCTCGTCGCCGCCTGCCGGTCGCAGCCGGAGCCGGCCCCCGCCGAGGCCCCGGCCGCCGCCCAGACCTGCGAGTTGCCGGAGCGTCTGCGCCCCGCCCGGCCCGAGCGGCCGCCCGAGGACGAGATCGTCGCCGACGTCCGGGTCGCCTACTACATGCTGGCCGTCGCCTGGGGACCGTACTGGCGCGAGACGAACCGCGACGGGCGCGGCTATCCCCTGACGCCCCAGGACCGGGACACGGGATTCTTCCTGCACGGCCTGTGGCCCAACGCGGCGGACGGCGACCATCCGCGCTACTGCTCCGTCACGACCGCCCGCGCCCTGACCGAGGCGGAGGTGCGCGAGCATTTCTGCATGATGCCCTCCGAAACCCTGCTCCAGCACGAATGGGCCGCGCACGGGACCTGCGGCTGGGACGACCCGGACGCCTATTTCGACCGGTCCGCAGAATTGTGGGGAGCCCTCGCCATGCCCGATCTGCCCGCGCGCACGACCGCCGGGGCGATCCGCGACGCCTTCGCCGCCGCCAATCCGCACATCCGCCGCGACGGCGTCTATCTGGCGGCCACCGACGACGACCGCCTGCGCGAGGTCCGGCTCTGTTACGACCTGGATTTCCGCCCCTCGTCCTGCCCGCGCGGCCTGGGCGTGCCGGACCGCGTCCGGCTGACGGTCCAGCGGCGGTAGGAAGAAGACTCGTCATTCCCGGCCTTGTGCCGGGAATCCATAGTCACGGAGCATCCCGGTTCGCCATGCCCTGTCGGCGCGTATGGATCGCCGGGACAGGCCCGGCGATGACGGGTTCGGAATATTCAAGAGTGTCATGCCTCGGACCCGACCCCAGCCTCGACCTCGTCGCCAAATCAGCTAAGGCTTTTTCCCGTAACGCAGCGCGGAGCCGCCCATGACCGCCTTCTTCCGTTCGCTCAGCGCGCGTGTGCTGATCGCGCTCCTCATCGGCCTGGGGATCGGCGCGACCGTCCAGGGAACGGATCTGACGATCAATCCCGCCGTGGTCTCGGGCATCGAGGCGGTCGGCGGGCTGTGGCTCAACACCCTGCAGATGACGGTGGTGCCGCTGGTGTTCTCGCTCCTGGTGGTCGGCATCGCGGCGGCCTCGGACGCGGCGGCCACAGGGCGGCTGGCGGGCCGGGCGGTGGCGATGTTCGTGGGGCTGGTGTCGCTCATGGCCGCTCTCACCCTGACCCTGGTCCCGCTCGTCCTCGAACTCTGGCCCGTGGCGCCCCAGGCGGCCCAGGCCCTGATCGCCGGCGCGGGCGGTGAGGCGGCGACCCAGCTTCAGGCCGCGGCCGACAGCGGCGGCTTCGCCCAATGGCTGCTGTCCCTGGCCCCCGCCAATCCGGTGCGCGCGGCGGCCGAGAATGCGGTGCTGCCGCTGGTGCTGTTCGGCGCCTTCTTCGGTTTCGCCGCCACGCGCCTGCCCGAGGCCCAGCGCCGCCTGATCGTCGACATGTTCGAGGCGGTGGCCCAGACCATGATCGTCATCGTCCGCTGGGTTCTTCTGGCCGCGCCCATCGGGGTGTTCTCGCTGGCGCTGGTGCTGGGGCTGCGCAGCGGCTTCGGCTCGGCCCCGGCCATCCTGCACTATGTGCTGCTGGTCTCCGGCGCCTGCCTGATGACGGTGATCCTCGGCTATCCCCTGGCGGTGTTCGGCGGGCGCTTCTCCCTGCCCCGCTTCGCCCGCGCCCTGGTCCCGGTCCAGGCGGTGGCCTTCTCGACCCAGTCGTCCCTCGGCTCCCTGCCGGTGATGGTCGAGCGGGCCCAGGATTTCTTGCACATCCCCGAGCGGGTCGCGGGCCTGGTCCTGCCGCTGGCTGTGGCCATCTTCCGCATCACCAGCCCGGTGGCCAATCTGTCGGTGGCCCTGTTCATCGCCCACGTCTATGGCATCGAGCCGGGCATCGGCGCCATGGTCGTCGCCGGCATCGTGGCCGTGGCCGTCAGCATCAGTTCGGTGGGCCTGCCCGGCCAGGTGTCCTTCTTCATCAGCATGGCGCCCATCTGCCTGGCGCTGGGCGTGCCCATGGAGCTTCTGCCCCTGCTGCTGGCGGTCGAGGTCATCCCCGACATCTTCCGCACCCTGGGCAACGTCACCGCCGACATGGCCGTGACGACGGTGCTGGACGACAGCGAGCGGGAGTAAAGTCTCCTCCCCCATGTAGCGCAGCGGAATGG
>JAEZCL010000079.1 GCA_023433585.1 Pseudomonadota bacterium | reverse complement strand
CGCCCGGGGAGGGAGAGGGTCGTGCGCGCCCGGTTCACGACGGTTGATCCTTCCCGCGCGGCTCGATCAGCTCCTTGCCCTCGCCCAGCAGGATCAGCCGCTCCTCATCGTCCACGCGGACCAGGATCAGGCGTCGGGCCGGGTCCAGCACCAGGGTCTCCACCACCTGCAGGCGCCGCTCGCCGCGCGCGCCCTGGAACCGCTCCATCAGGCCCGGGGCGTAGCGGCGGATGGCGTAGGCGGCCAGGCCGATCAGCCCCAGGGTGATCGCCAGGCCCAGCATGGCGCGCGCGAAATCGAGAAAACCCATCAGACGGCCCCGCCCGGCGACAGGCCGGATTGAGCCTGTCAGCATTAAGGATCGTGGTTAACGAGCCGTTGAGGAAACCCCCTGTTAACCATGCACCCGGCATTTTCCGCCGGGCACGGTCGACAAGCCATCATGGGCGGGAGTCTCATGCGCCTGGACAACATTCCCCTGTTCGACGCCATCCGCGGCCGCCTGGGCTGGCTGGAGGAGCGTCAGCGGGTCATCGCCCAGAACGTGGCCAACTCGGACACGCCGGGCTTCGCCGCCCGCGATCTGCGCGCGCCGGACGATTTCGCCCACGCCCTGATGCGCCAGTCCCAGGGCGTCAGCATGATGCGCACCAGCGCCGCCCACATGGCGATGGAGCCGCAGCGCTCCGTCAACTACGCCTCCATGACCTCGCCGGATTCCGAAACGACGCTGGACGGCAATTCGGTGGTGGTCGAGGAGCAGATGCTGCGCATGGCCGAGAGCCGCATGGCCCACGATGCGGCCATCGGCTTCTATCAGAAGTCCCTGAACATGCTGCGCATGGCCGCCCGCAAGCCCGGCGCGGCCTGAAGGAGATAAGCGATGCCCGATCCCGTCCCGCCCCGGAACCCGGCCATGAACATCGCCGCCTCGGCCCTGCGCGCCCAGCAGTCGCGCATGAGAATCATCGCCGAGAACATCGCCAATGCTCAGTCCACCGCCCTGACGGCAGGGGGCGAGCCCTATCGGCGCCAGACGCCGGTGTTCCAGACCCAGCAGCTCGACGGCGGGACCGGAGTGCAACTGGCGGCGGTGCGGCCGGACATGAGCGACTTCCGCATGGAGTACGACCCCTCGCACCCGGCGGCCAATGACGAGGGCTATGTGATGCGGCCCAACGTGGACACCCTGATCGAGGCCATGGACATGCGCGAGGCCCAGCGGGCCTACGAGGCCAATCTGAACGTCATCGAGACGGCGCGGGCGATGGACACCCGCACCCTCGACCTGCTGAAGCGCTAGGAGGGCTAGGCCATGAACCCCTTGATGGCGGCTCGAGCCTATGCGGCGGCGCAGGGGACGGCCGCGCCCTCGGCGCCCGGCGGCAATGCCGCCCCGGCGGGCGGCTCGGAATTCTCGAACATCCTGCAGTCGGTGATCGGCGACACGGTGCAGCAGACCCGTGCGGCCGAAAGCCAGATGTCGGCGGCGGTCCAGGGCCGCGCCGAACTGATCGACGTGGTCACCGCCGTCACATCCGCCGAGGCCTCGCTGGAGACCGTCATGGCCGTGCGCGACCAGGTCATCAGCGCCTATCAGGAAATCATGCGCATGCCGATCTGAGGCGGATCCGGCTGAAGCGCCTTTGAAACAAGCCGCACATGCTCCCTCTCCCCCTCGTGGGAGAGGGTGGCTCGAGCACTCACTCTCGCCAAGCTCGTCCGAAGTCGTCTAGACATTCGCGCGCGGCGGTTCGGCCGCGAAGCTGTCGGGTGGGAGTATCCTATGAAGCGCATCCTGTTGGCGAGCGTCGCCGTGCTGGCGATCGGCTGTCCTTCCCTGGCCCAGGAGCCGGCCCCCCGGCCGCAGCCCGAGACCGAAGACGCCGCCTGGGATGTGAACAACCCCATGGGTCCGGCGCGCGACATCAACATCGACGTCACCGAGGGCACCTGGATGTCGGTGGACGTCAGCCCGGACGGGACCGAGATCGTGTTCGACCTCCTGGGCGATCTCTATGTAATGCCCATCGGCGGGGGCGAGGCGGTGAACCTGACATCGGGCGTGGCGTGGGACATGCATCCGCGCTGGTCGCCGGACGGACGCCACATCGCCTTCACCTCGGACCGGGGCGGCGGGGACAACATCTGGACCATCGACCGGGCGACCGGCGAGACCACCCAGATCACCCGCGAGACCTTCCGCCTGCTGAGCCAGCCCGACTGGACTCCGGACGGCCAGTTCATCGTGGCCAGGAAGCACTTCACCTCGGGCCGTTCGCTGGGCGCGGGCGAGATGTGGCTCTATCACCGCTCCGGGACCGGGTCGGGCGTGCAGTTGACCGAGCGACGGACCCAGCAGAAGGATTCGGGCGAGCCCGTGTTCTCGCCGGACGGCCGGTATCTGTATTTCAGCGACGACGCCACGCCGGGCGGGGTCTTTGAATACAGCAAGGATCCCAACACCCAGATCTATGTCATCCAGCGGCTGGACCGCGAGACCGGCGAAGTCGAGCCCTATGTGACCGGGCCCGGCGGCTCGATCCGCCCCACCCCCTCGCCGGACGGCCGCTCGCTCGCTTTCATCCGGCGCGTCCGATACCAGTCGGTGCTCTACGTCCTGGACATCGAGTCCGGGCGCGAGACGCCGATCTATGACGGCCTGGACCGCGACCTGCAGGAGACCTGGGCCATCCACGGCGTCTATCCGGGCATCAGCTGGACGCCGGACGGGCGCTCCATCGTGCTGTGGGCCGGCGGCCAGATCCGGCGCGTCGACGTGGCCAGCCGCCAGGTTTCGGACATTCCCTTCCACGTCGCCGACACGCGCCGGGTGCAGGACGCTGTGCGCTTCCCCGTCGAGGTGGCGCCGGAGCAGTTCGACGTGCGCATGATCCGCTGGGCCCGGACCTCGCCGGACGGCCGCCGCGCGGTGTTCGAGGCCTTGGGCCATCTGTGGGTCCGCGACCTGGCGGGCGGGCAGCCCCGTCGCCTGACGCGCCAGAACGACCATTTCGAGCTCTATCCGTCCTGGTCGCGGGACGGGCGCAGCATCGTCTATACGACCTGGAACGATCAGGACCTGGGGACCATCCGTGTGGTCCCGGCCACGGGCGGGAACGGCCGCGTGGTCAGCCAGGGACCGGGGCACTACATCGAGCCGACATTCTCGCCGGACGGCCGGACCATCGTTTATCGCACCACCGGCGACGGCTTCCTGCGCACGGGCCTGTATGGCCGCGACACGGGCGTCTATGCGATTCCGGCGGCGGGCGGCGAAGCGCGCCTGGTGACCGATTCCGGCCGCCAGCCCCAGTTCGGCGCCGCCAGCGACCGGCTGTTCTTCACCGCCAGCGGTGCGGAGGGGCGGCGCGAGTTCCGCTCCATCGACCTGGACGGCTCGGACGAACGCACCCACCTGACCAGCCAGTACGGCGCCGAGTTCTCCATCTCGCCGGACCAGAACTGGATCGCCTGGACCGAGCGCTTCAACGCCTATGTGACGCCCTTCGTCGGCATGGGCCGGGGCGTGACCCTGAGTGCGGACGGCAAGACCCTGCCCCAGACCCGCATGACGCGCGATGCGGGCGAGTGGCTGCACTGGTCCGGGGATTCCAGCCGCCTGCAATGGTCCCTTGGGCCGGAGCTTTTCTCGCGCCCGCTGAGCGAGGCCTTCGCCTTTGTCGAGGGGGCGCCGGAAACCCTGCCCGAGGCGCCCGAGCGGGGGATCGACCTGGGCTTCACCCATCCCTATGCCGCGCCCGAGGGGACGCTGGCCCTGACCGGGGCGCGTCTCATCACCATGAACGGCGACGAGGTGATCGAGAACGGGACCATCGTGATCGAGCGCAACCGCATCACCGCCGTCGGCCCGGCGGATACGGTGACGGTTCCGGCAGGCGCGCGCGCCATCGACCTGTCCGGCGCCACGGTCATGCCCGGCCTGATCGACGGCCACTGGCACGGCTCCATGGGTTCCGACGAGATCATCCCGCAACAGAGCTGGGTCAACTACGCCTCGCTGGCCTTCGGGGTGACGACGATCCACGACCCGTCCAACGACACCAGCGAGATTTTCGCCCACAGCGACCTGGCCCGCGCGGGCATGGTGGTCGCGCCGCGCATCTTCTCGACCGGCACGATCCTGTACGGGGCGGCTACGCCCTTCACGGCGGTGGTCGAGGATCTGGACGACGCCCGCTCGACCCTGCGGCGGATGCAGGCGTCGGGGGCCTGGAGCGTCAAGAGCTACAACCAGCCGCGCCGCGACCAGCGCCAGCAGATCATCCAGGCCGCGCGCGAACTGGGCATGATGGTGGTGCCGGAGGGCGGCTCGCTCTATCAGCACAACATGTCCATGGTGGTGGACGGCCACACCACCATCGAGCACTCGATCCCGCTGGCGAACCTCTACGCCGACGTGCATCAGCTGTGGCGCCAGACGGATGTGGCCTACAATCCGACGCTGGTGGTGGCCTACGGCGGGAACTGGGGCGAGAACTACTGGTATCAGGAAACCGACGTCTGGGCCGACGAGCGGCTGACGCGCTTCGTGCCCCGGCGCATCATCGACGCCCGCGCGCGGCGTCCGGTGCATGTGCCGGACGAGGAACTGAACCACATCGCGGTGGCCCGCGAGGCCGCGCGTCTGGGCGAAGAAGGCGTCGACGTCCTGATCGGCGCCCACGGCCAGCGCGAGGGTCTGGGCTCCCACTGGGAGATCTGGATGCTGGAGCAGGGCGGCATGACGCCCCATCAGGCCATCGCGGCGGCCACCATCAATCCGGCCCGCGCCCTGGGCATGGACCGGGACATCGGCTCGCTGGAGCCCGGCAAGCTGGCCGACCTGGTGGTGCTGGACCGCAATCCGCTGGAGAACATCCGCGACACCACGGCGATCCGCTACACCGTCATCAACGGCCGGGTGTTCGATTCCAACATGGACGAGGTGGGCGGGGCGCCCCGCCGCCCGTTCTGGTTCGAGGAGGCGGACGGGGAAGCCTTCAGCCCCGCCATGACCCTGACCAACGGCCACGCCCACACGCACGGGCATGATTGACGCCGCTGTTCTCCCTCCCCGTCCCGGGGAGGGAGGTCGGCGCGCGCCCTACCCCCGCGCCAGGCGCAGAAATTCCTCGCGCGTCCGAGGATCGTCACGCACCCCGCCTAACAGGCAACTAGTGGTCAGGCTGGCGCCGGGAACGTTCACGCCGCGCAGCGTCATGCAGCTGTGCTCGGCCTCGATGACCACGCCGACGCCTTTAGGCCGCAGCACTTCCTGCATGGCGGCGGCGATCTCGGCGGTCATCTTCTCCTGAATCTGCAGGCGACGGGCGTAGCCGCGCACCACCCGCGCCAGCTTGGAGATTCCCACCACCCGGTCGGTCGGCAGATAACCCACGTGCGCCTTGCCCACCACGGGCAGCATGTGGTGCTCGCAGAAGCTGACGAAGCGGATGTCCTTGAGCACCACCAGTTCGTCATAGCCGCCCACCTCCTCGAAGGTGCGCTCCAGATAGTCACGCGGATCGGTGTCATAGCCCGCGAACAGTTCACGGTAGCTGCGGGTCACCCGTGCGGGCGTGTCGATCAGGCCCTCGCGGGCCGGGTCGTCCCCGGCCCAGCGGATCAGGGTGCGCACGGCGGCCTCGGCCTCGGCCTGGGTGACGGAGGTGTTTTGATCGGTCATGGGGGTCTCATATCCCTCGGTTCACGCGAGGGGAATGTCCAGAGACGTACCGGCCACCGGCTCAGGTTGCAGCGTCAGCCCAGAACCAGTGATAGGGCGCATCCGTCAGGGCGCTTTCCTCTCGAAAATCCCCGTATGGTTCACCCATGGTCCTCTCCTGAAAGGCTTGTGCATCGGCGTAGTGCACCAGCTCCGTGATTCTCCCGGACACACCCAGGCCGCTGGCCTTCAGGGTGAATCTGACGATCGCGCCCCGTTCACCGTCAGGATCGGGCGGTGCGTAACCGGCCCATTCGAGGTCGAGGTTCACCAACGCCCTTTCGATCTCTCGAAGAAGAGCGTTCGAGCCATCGGCGCAGACGACGCCCTGATTCTCTATTTCCAACGGCCGAACGGTAGCCCCGGCCCTGATGGACAAGTCATGGCGGGAAACACGACCGGGCGCACATTGCTGGACCCTGGACTGGAGCGCCGAGAACTGATCCCCGCGCTGCTCGAATATCGCCTGCGCTTCTTCAAACGTCGGATGATGAGGAGGCCCGCAGGCAGCCAACGCCAGCATCACAGTAGGGCTCAGCCAACCGATCATCTTCATGGTTTACCTCCTCGACTCTCTCATCCTAACCCATCGTTAACCATGCGCCCGGCATTTTCTGCCCGGTGTGTTTTCGACTGGCGGGGCGTTTCGCGTGACTGGGACCGAGGTGATGGATGTAGGGCGCGACGCCCTGTGGCTGACCATTCAGCTGGCCTCGCCGGTGCTGATCGTGGGGCTGATCGTGGGCGTCACCATCGGCCTGTTCCAGGCCCTGACCCAGATCCAGGAAGCGACCCTGATCTTCGCGCCCAAGATCATCGCCATCTTCGTGTCACTGCTGTTGCTGCTGCCGCTGATGGGGGCGCTGATGGGCGGGTTCTTCCAGCAGATCACCGCCCGCATCGCAGGCATGTAGCCCAGGACATGGAGCCTTACGCCGCCGCCGATCAGGTCTGGGCCGGCGGGCTGATCTTCGCCCGCATGGGCGCCCTTCTGATGATGATCCCGGGGATCGGGGAAGCCTATGTGCCGCCGCGCATCCGCCTGTCCCTGGCGCTGGTGGTCTCCATCGCCCTGGCGCCGATCGTGGTGGGAACCCTGCCGCCCCTGCCCGCCTCCATGGGCGGCGTCGCCGGATGGGTGATCCGCGAGATCATGACCGGCCTGATGATCGGCGCCCTCTTGCGCATGATGCTGTCGGCCCTGGCCGTGGCGGGCGAGACGGTGTCCATGCAGATCACCCTGGGGTTCGCCCAGACCGCCAATCCGCTTCAGGCCCAGCCGGGCTCGACCCTGGCGGCTTTCCTGACGATCTTCGGCGTCACCCTGATCTTCGCCACGGACACCCACCACCTGTTCATCGCCGGGCTGGCTGGCAGCTATGAGGTGATCCCGCCGGTCGCCCCCCTGCTGCTGGGCGACTTCGCGGCCCTGGCGGTGCGGACAGTGGGCGACAGCTTCCTGCTGGGCATCCAGCTGGCGGCGCCGGTGCTGGTCTTCGCCCTGATCTTCAACCTGACCTCGGGCCTGGTGGGCCGGGTGATGCCCCAGTTCCAGATCTTCTTCGCCTCGGCCCCGCTCAGCGTCATCCTGGGCCTGTCGGTCTTCGCCCTCAGCATCGGGGTGATCGGCACGGTGTTCATCGAGCGCATGCGCACCCTGGCCGGCGGCTTCGCGGGAGGCGCCGGTGGCTGAGGAGAAGGACCAGGAGTCCAAGACAGAGGAAGCCACCCCGCGAAAGCTCGAGGACGCGCGGAAAAAGGGCGACGTCGCCAAGACCCCGGACCTGGCCAGCTGGCTGTCGCTGGCCGGCGCCTCGGCGGTGATCCTGCTGGGAGGCGGATGGTTCACGACCCATCTGGCCCAGGCGCTGGCGCCCTTCATCGCCTCGCCCCACGCCATGGTCGGCGCGCTTCACGCCGGGGCGGGAGTGGAGATCGGCGCCCGGGCGATCTGGGCGGCGGTTCCCCTGCTGGGCGCGCTGGCCCTGGCCACCATCGCGGGCGGCGCGGGCGGCAACCTGATCCAGTCCGGCCTGCTGTTCACCGGCGAGAAGTTGAAGCCCAAGCTGGAGAAGATCTCGCCGCTGAAAGGCGCCAAGCGCATCTTCGGGCCCGACGGCCTGATGAATTTCGTCAAGACGTTCCTGAAGCTGGCGGCCACCGTCGCGGTCGCCTGGATCGTGCTGAAGCCGCACACGCGCGAGCTGGAGGCCCTGGCGGCCATGAGCCCGGCGGCCATCCTGCCCATGGCGCGCGACCTGGCCGTCGCCATCATGGGCGCCGTGCTGGCGTTCCTGGGCGTCACCGCCTTTGTGGACTGGCTGTGGCAGCGCCACCGCTTCGCCAAACGGATGCGCATGACCCGCGAGGAGCTGAAGGAGGACTACAAGCAGTCCGAGGGTGACCCCCACGTCAAGGCCCGGCTCAAGCAGATCCGCGCCCAGCGCAGCCGCCAGCGCATGATGCAGAACGTGCCCAAGGCCACGGTCATCATCGCCAACCCGACCCACTATTCCGTCGCCCTGAAATACGAACCGGGCGAGGACGCCGCGCCCCTGTGCGTGGCCAAGGGGGTGGACGTCCTGGCCCTGAAGATCCGCGAGGTGGGGCGCGAACACAATGTGCCCATCGTCGAGGACGTGCCCCTAGCCCGCGCGCTCTACGCCGCCATCGAGGTGGACGAGGTCATTCCGCGCGAACATTACGAGGCGGCGGCCAAGGTGATCGGCTTCGTGCTGAACGCGCGGAAGAAGAGATGATCCGGCGCTCCTTGGGAGCAAACAGGGTATGCTGACGCCCAGCGAATCGGCGCGAGACCCTGACATGGACGCCCTGAACCGGGACATCCCCACCCCCATGCGCATCGACCCCTGGCTGGTGACGGCGGCGGTCTGTTTCATCATCGCCGTAGCCGCGGCGGCCTATCCGGCGTTCCGCAACGATCCGTGGAGCGCGCCGGGCCTGATCCTGATCGTGACCCTGGCGGCGGTGGCCCTGATCGGAGTGCTGGCGTTCGGGCGCGCGGACGCGAACGAGCGGCGCGGCGCGGCGGGCGACGCGGCGGTGGATCTGCTGGACGCCATGGCCGAGCCGGCGGCGCTGGTGTGGAGCGGCGGGCGGGTGCTGGCCTACAACGCCGCCTGGGCCGAGGCGGGG
>JAEZCL010000136.1 GCA_023433585.1 Pseudomonadota bacterium | reverse complement strand
GCTGGACGGCCAGTCGCGGGGCCCCCGTGCGGGCCGGGGCGTTTTTGCCGCCCCCCGGTACAACGGAGCAGGAAGGAAGGCGGGTTGCCCGGCCGACGGTGGGTCCGCGCCGGACGGGTGCGGCGCGTGCGGTACGAAAGCACTGTGAATCTCTCCGACCTGATCTCCGCCCTGCTGTCCGCCGTCTCCGACCGGCGGCCGGACTGCCAGGGCAGCAGTTCCTGCGAGTGGGTGTACCGGGTCACCGACTCCGCCTGGTTCGCCGAGAGCAGCTACTGGATCCTGTTCAAGCCGCTGCGGGTGGCGCTGATCCTGCTGCTCGCGGTGGCCGCCCGCTGGGCGCTGCACCGGACCATCAACCGGCTGGTGCGGACCACCACCGACGGCGCGGTGCCGACCATGCTCCGCCCGCTGCGGGAACGGATTCCCAGCGCCACGCCCGACCCGGACCAGTTCGTGCCGGAGCGGCGGCGGCAGCGGGCCGAGGCGATCGGGTCGGTGCTGCGCAGCATGGTCACCGCGTTCGTGTTCGGCATCGCGTTGCTGATGGTGCTCAAGGAGTTCAGCTTCGACCTGGCCCCGCTGCTGGCCAGCGCGGGCATCGCCGGCGTGGCGCTCGGTTTCGGCGCGCAGAGCCTGGTCAAGGACCTGATCGCCGGCCTGTTCATGTTGATCGAGGACCAGTACGGCGTCGGTGACACGGTCGACCTCGGCGAGGCGACGGGCGTGGTGGAGGCGGTGGGCCTGCGGGTGACCACGGTCCGTGACGGCCGCGGGGTGCTCTGGTACATCCGCAACGGGGAGATCGTCCGCGTCGGCAACAAGAGTCAGGGTTGGGCCCTGGTCGTGGTCGACCTGCCGATCGGCTTCGCCGGCACCGAGGAGGCCACGGCGGTGCTGCGTACCGCGGCGGCGTCGGTGGCGCTGGACCCGGAGCTGGCGCCGAAGATCGTCGAGGCGCCGGAGGTCCTCGGCGTCGAGCAGATCACCGTGGACGGCACGGTGATCCGTACCGTCGTCAAGACCACCGCGGACGGGCAGTTCGCGGTGGGCCGGGAGCTGCGCCGCCGCCTCGCCGAGGCGCTGGAGAACTCCGGTATCACCGCGCGGATCGCGGCGGCCCGGCTCTTCCCCGGGCTGCCGCCGCAGACGCCGACGCAGCCCGCGACCGAGGGCACGGGTACCAGCGGACCCACCTGAGTCGCCGGACAAGCCGGACTATTTTCCGGGGGTCGCGCTCCGCGCGGCCCCTCGGGTATCGTCCGTTCGGTTCAGTCGGAGATGCGACGATCAATCCGTTCGCCCTAGCCAGTTGTCAGACGATCGGGCAGAATCCGGTGAACACGCTCCACCGGGGAGCGTGCTCGTGTCCTCGCTGATCGGTTGATCTGACGACGGTTCCCGGTCGGGCCATCACAAGTGGTCGACCAGGAACGATGGAGGCGACGGTGTCCGACGAGCGACCCGCCCAGGAGGGCCCGGCCACCTTCCGCGACGTGTTCGGTCAGCCGGAGTTCCGGGCGCTCTTCGCCGCCAACATCCTCTCCTGGGTCGGCGACTATCTCGCCAAGGCCGCGGTCACCGTGCTCGTGCTGCGCGAGACCGAATCGGTCGCGCTCTCCGCCGCCGCGTTCGCGGTCAGCTATCTGCCCTGGCTGCTCGGTGGCCCGTTGCTCTCCGCGCTCGCCGAGCGGCACCGCTACCGCCGGGTCATGGTGATCTGCGACCTGATCCGGATGGCGCTGATGGTGCTCGTCGCCATGCCGTTCATGCCGGCCTGGTCGGTCCTCGCGCTGATCTTCCTGGCCACGCTCGCGAATCCGCCGAGCCAGGCGGCGCGCTCGGCGGTGATGCCGCAGATCCTCACCGGCGACCGGCTGGTGGTGGGCCTGTCCGCGTTCACCAGCGCGTCCCAGGCCGCCCAGGTGGTCGGCTACCTGATCGGCGCTACCATCGCCGCGCTGAATCCGAACGCCGCGCTGCTCGTCAACGCGGCGACCTTCGCCCTGTCGGCCCTGCTGGTCCGCGTCGGCGTACACGACCGGCCGTCGACGATGACCGCGAAGCACCGCAGCCACCTGCTGCGGGAGACCGGCCAGGGCTTCCGCATCGTCTTCGAACGGCCGGTGCTGCGGGCCATCGCGATGCTGGTGTTCAGCGCGATGCTGTTCTCGATCGTCCCCGAAGGGCTGGCCGCCGGCTGGGCCGCCGAGCGCACCGACGGCACGATGGACGCCGGCACCGCCCAGGCGGTCATCATGGCCGCCGGTCCGGTCGGATACGTCCTCGGCGGGGTGATCATCGGGCGGCTGATCGCCCCGGCGCGCCGGTTGGCGCTGATGCGGCCGCTGATGGTGATCGCGCCGGCGGTTCTCGTGCCCGCGCTCCTCGACCCGGCCCCGTCCGTGGTGGCGTTGCTCGCCGCGGCGTGCGGCTTCGCCGTCGCCGGGCTGGTGCCGGTCGCCAACGGGCTGTTCGTGCAGGCCCTGCCGGACGGCTACCGGGCCCGGGCGTTCGGGGTGATGGCCACCGGCACCCAGGTCATCCAGGGCGCCGCGGTGCTCGCCACCGGCGCCCTCGCCGAGCGGTTCTCCGTCCCGTCGGTGGTCGGCGCGTGGAGTGCGGCGGGCGTGCTGCTGATGCTCGTCGCGGCGTTCGCCTGGCCTCGGCCGCGCACCATCGACGCGGCGATCGCGGCTGCCCGCGCCGCCTGCTTCTGCTCGGGCGCCACCGCATCCTCCAGGTCGAGGATCACGACATCGCTGGGAAGCGTCCGCGCCTTCTCGATCGCGCGGGCGTTGGACGCCGGCAGGAACAGCGCGCTGCGGCGGGGGCGGGGTGCGCTCATGCGGCCCGCTCCGGCAGCAGCAGCGAGGAGTCGCCATAGC
>JAEZCL010000106.1 GCA_023433585.1 Pseudomonadota bacterium | reverse complement strand
AGGCGAAGACATAGGCGCTGGTGGGAACGCCCAGGTCCTCGGCCGCCAGGCGGCGGATGCCCTCGCGGTGCAGGGTCAGCTGGGTCGCCCGCGCGGTCGGGATAACCCGCGCCACCCCCGCCGCTTCCATTTCACCCACGCCAACGGTGGCGATGGCCTCGATCTCCGGCACGATGATGTGCGGCGCCTCGGCCAGGATGACGCCGTTCAGCACCTGGGGATCAGTCATCGGGATGACGTGGCTGCGGTGCGCCACCTGCATGGCCGGAGCGTTCGCATAGCGGTCGACGGCCACCACCTCGGCGCCCAGGCGCTGAAGCTCGATGGCCACTTCCTTGCCCAGTTCGCCCGCGCCCAGCAGCATGACGCGCACGGCGGTGTCGGACAGGGGCGTGCCGAGGCGGGTCGCGGGCATCGTCATTCGACCGGCTCGCCGACGGGATAGGCCTGGCGCATGAAGCCCAGCGCCGTAGCGGCGAAGATGGTCGAATGGGTCAGGTCGTGGCGCGGCTCGTAGGACCAGGACAGACCCTCGGGCGGCGCTTCGGTCAGGGCGCGGACCAGCCGATCCATGCCCGACTGCATCTGACCGCCTTCGTCGCCGATGGTGAGCAGCAGTTGTCGCTCGCCCGCCGGATGGGCGGCCAGCAGAGCCGCCGCCTCCTGGGACAGAGCCTCGCGATCCCACCACAGGCTGGGGCTGACCGCGAGATAGCGGTCGAACAAGGCGGGCTCCCTCAGGAACGCCTCGACGATGAACAGGGCGGCTGCGGACTCGCCCAGCACCGCGTCGTCGCCGGTGGTGCGATAGCGGGCTTCGACCCACGGCTTGACCTCGTCGGCGAGGAACCGGCGAAAGCGGTCGGACTGACCGTGGTTGGGCCATTGCCGGGCGATGCGGCGATCACGCGCGCGGGCGGTCAGTTCGTTCTGGCGATCCTGCGAGGCGACGCCGACCACGATCACGGGCTGGATCACCCCGTCCGCCGCGCCCTGGCGGATCAGGGCGGCGTAGCGGGGGAAGTCCTGCGCCTGCCCGCCGTCCAGCAGATAGACGACCGGATAGGCCTGATCCGGTTCATAGCCTTCGGGCAGCAGCACATTGAGCTCGCGCGGGCCTTCCATGACGGCGGACGACACCGTGAAGGTCTCCCCGACGATCTCAGAGGTCTGAACGACGGCGTCGGCTGTCGGCGCCTGCGCGCGAACCGACAGCGAACCGCCGCCGCCGATCATGGCGGCCAGGGCCAGCGCCAGGGCTCGCTTCCACATCACAGGCGTTCCTTCACCGCTGCGACCACCGCGTCCGTGGTGATGCCGAATTCTTCGTAGAGGCGCGGGGCCGGGGCCGATGCGCCGAAGGACGACATGCCCACGAAGCCGCCGTCTTCGCCGATGAAGCGCTCCCAGCCCTGTTTGATCGCGGCCTCGACGGCCACGCGAACCGTGCCCCGGCCGAGGATCATCTGCTGATAGGCGGCGTCCTGCTGTTCGAACAGTTCGAAGCAGGGGACCGAGATCACCCGCGTGGGCACGCCCTCGGCGTCCAGCCGACGGGCCGCCTCCAGGGCGATGGGCACCTCGGTTCCGGAGGCGAACAGCGTGGCGCGAGCCTCGCCCTCCAGATATTTCAGCTCATAGGCGCCGCGCGCGGAGAAATTCTCGCAGGCGCTCTCGGTCCGCACCGCCTCGGTCTTCTGGCGCGACAGGGCCAGGGCCGACGGGGTGGTCCGGTGCTCCAGCGCCAGCTTCCAGCACTCGAAGGCCTCCACCGTGTCGGCGGGGCGGAAGACCAGCAGGTTCGGGATCGCGCGCAGGGCCGCCAGATGCTCCACCGGCTGGTGCGTCGGGCCGTCTTCGCCCAGGCCGATGGAATCGTGGGTCAGGACGTGGATCACCCGAATGCCCATAAGGGCGGCCAGGCGGATCGACGGGCGCGAATAGTCCGAGAACACCATGAAGGTGCCGCCATAGGGGATAGCCCCGCCGTGCAGCGCCATGCCGTTCATGGCCGCCGCCATGCCGTGCTCGCGGATGCCCCAGTTCACATAGCGGCCCGAATAGTCCGGCGCGTCCAGGATGGGGGTGTCCTTGACATAGGTGTTGTTCGAGCCGGTCAGGTCGGCCGAGCCGCCGATCATCTCGGGGATATGGCCGAACAGTTCAGCCAGGGCGGCGCCGGAGGCCTGGCGCGTGGCCTGGGCGGGCTTCGTCTCGACCAGTTCGGCGATCTTCGCATCCAGGGCGTCGAAGGCCCCGGCGGGCAGGTCGCCCTTCATGGCGCGGGTGAAATGGTCGGCCTGCGGGTGGGCGGCCAGGCGGCCTTCCCACGCCTTGCGATGTTTCGCGCCCCGGCGGCCCACGGCGCGCCAGGCCTTTTCGATGTTTTGCGGCAGCTCGAACGGGTCGTGATCCCAGTTCAGGCCCAGGCGGGTGGCGGCGATCTCCGCCGCCCCCAGCGCCGCCCCGTGGGTCTTGTGGCTGCCCTCCAGGGTGGCGGCGCCGCGACCGATCTTGGTCTTGCAGGCGATCAGGGTCGGCTTGTCCTGTTTCGTCGCCCACAGCATGGCGCGGCGGATCTGGCCCTCGTCATGGCCGTCGATGGCCTTGACGGCCCAGCCGGACGCCTTGAAGCGCATCAGCTGGTCCGTGGCGTCCGACAGGCCGACCGCCCCGTCGATGGTGATGCTGTTGTCGTCCCACAGGACCGTCAGCCGGTTCAGCTTCAGACGCCCCGCCAGACCGATGGCCTCCTGACTGACGCCTTCCATCAGACAGCCGTCCCCGGCGATCACCCAGGTGCGGTGGTCCACCAGATCGTCGCCGAAGCGCGCATTCATGTGCCGTTCGGCGATGGCGAAGCCCACAGCGTTGGCCAGGCCCTGGCCCAGCGGACCGGTGGTCGTCTCCGCGCCGGGGATATGGCCGTATTCGGGGTGGCCTGCCGTCTTCGAGCCCCACTGACGGAAATTGGCCAGTTCCTCCCGGGTCACCGCCTTGTAGCCGGTCAGGTGCAGCAGCGAATAAAGCAGCATCGAGCCGTGGCCCGCCGACAGGATGAACCGGTCCCGGTCGGCCCAGTCAGGCCGCGAGGCGTCGAACTTCAGGAACCGCGAGAACAGCATCGTCGCCACGTCGGCCATGCCCATGGGCATGCCCGGATGGCCGCTCTTGGCCTTCTCGACCGCATCCATGGACAGCACCCGGATGGCGTCGGCCATCTGGCGCTGGGTCGGTTTCGCGGACGGGGTGCGGGTCATCTGGGGCTCAGCCACGGCGGCGGACCTCTTCGAGAATGAAAGTAAACGGGGGCGGCGCCGCTTTACCCCGACGCGCCTTCGGGTTCTATACGGATTCTGGAGGATTTGAGCATGGCTGACGCCGTCGAGGCCGCACGCGCCCGGATCGACCGGGCTCTGAACGATCTGGAGACCAGGGTGCGCGCGCTGAAGGCGCGCCCCGCGCCCCTGCCCGACGACGACCTGTTCACCGGGCCGGGCGCGAACGGCGCCGATCCCGAAACCGCCGCCCGCGTGGCCGAACTGGAGGCCGCCGCCCAGGACGCGGCCCAGGCCCTGACCCGCGCCGCCGACGAAATGCGCGGCCTGCTGGATGGAGACGCCTGATGGCCACCGTGACGGTTGAGGTGAACGGCCGCCCCTATGCGGTGGGCTGCGCCGACGGGCAGGAGGAGCGCGTGCGCATCCTGGCCCGGCAGTTCGACACCCATGTGCAGAACGTCGCCGCCGACGTGGGCCAGGTGGGCGACATCCGCCTGTTCCTGATGGCCGCCCTGGTCCTGGCCGACGAACTACACGAGGCGAGGCTGGCCGCGAACGGCGGCGCCCCCCTCCCCGCTTCGTCCGAAGCGGGCATGGCCGAGGCCCTGAACGCGGTGGCGGCGCGGCTGGAGAAGATCGCGGCGGACATCTAATTCTGCTCATCATCCCCGCTCGCGGGGAGAGGAGCGGGAATAACGCGCCTTGTTGCCGCCACCGCCCACGCCTATCTTGCGCGGCGGCGGGTCCTGCTGCGGCTCTCGTCGAAGGCAACCTATCCCAGCGACCTTAATCATCTCGAAGGGAGCTGTCCCTGTCCGGGCTCGAGGGCTTGGGCACACGGCGCCCACCTGGTACGCCAGGTCGAGGGGATTGAACCGTCCTTCACGGCTCTCGCGGCGCCGCCGACCCTTTCCTGAAAAAGTGCGCTAAGCTGGCGGCGTGACCGTCAAAGCCGATCTTCGCGCCGCCATGCGCGGCCGCCGCAAACAGGCGGCCGCCGCCCTGCCGGCAGCGGCCGAACGCGCGGCGGGACATGCCGATGACATGCTGGACGCCGTGTTCGCCGAAGCCGGAGACGCCCGACAGACCCTCGTCGCCCTCTACAAGGCCATCGGTTCGGAACTCGGCGCCGACCCGTTGGCGCAGGCGTTGACGGCCAGGGACGTCCTGCTGGCCTTGCCGGTGGCGGTGCGCCGTGATGCGCCGCTGATCTTCCGCCGCTGGACGCCGGGCGACCCGCTGGAGCCGGACGCCTCGGGTTGTCCGGCGCCGCTGGAGCTGGCGGCCGAGGTCCGGCCAGACCTGATCGTCACGCCCCTCCTGGCCTTCGACCGCACAGGGGGGCGTCTGGGCCAGGGCGGCGGCTATTACGACCGCACCTTTGCCGCCCTGCCGGACATCGCCCGCGTCGGCCTGGCCTACGCCGCCCAGGAACTGGACGACCTGCCCATGGATCCGCACGATCAGCGTCTGCATGGCGTCCTGACCGAAACGGGCTATCGGGCGGCATGTATATCCCATTGACATATCCGCCAGCCCGGGTGATGATGCCAATATGCTCAAGACAGCAGACACGACCGTATTCAAATCCAACCGCACACAGGCTGTGCGGTTTCCCAAGGACGTGGCTTTTCCGGAATCGGTGAAGGCCGTCCGCATCATCCGGCAAGGCAAGGCACGCCTTGTCGTCCCCATCGAAGCCCTCTGGGACGATTTCTTCGAGCGTCCGGGGATCGAGGACTGGCCCGACCGCGAACCCCAGCCCGACTGGCCGACGCGCGAGAGCTGGTGATGGCGCTCTACATGCTGGACGCGGATGTCTGCATCCACATCCTGCGCCGAAAGCATCCTCATCTGAGGGACCGCCTGGTGGAAGAGGCCGGTGATGTGCTGGTCTCTTCGATCGTCTTGGCGGAGCTTTTCGTCGGCATCGAGAAATCCCAGCATCAGGCGCTTCGGCGCAAGGAACTGGCGCGTTTTCTCGCACCGTTGGAGATGGTCGACTTCGACGGGGCGGCCGCCGAACACTCGGCCAACATCCGCGCGGACCTTGAGCGGCGCGGCCAGAAGATCGGCGGCATCGACTTCCTCATTGCGGGTCATGCACGCAGCCTCGGCGCGATTCTGGTCACCGGAAATCTGAGGGAATTCTCGCGTGTCGATGGCCTGAGGTGCGAGGACTGGGCCGCGCCTCTTCAAGGATTTTCCGAATGAAACTGGCTTTCTTCGGCGATGTGGTGGGCAAGTCCGGCCGCGAGGGCCTTTCCGACCACCTGCCCGGCCTGCGCCGCGACCTGAAGCTGGATTTCGTGGTGGTCAATGCCGAGAACGCGGCCGGCGGCTTCGGCATCACCGAGAACACCGCGCGCGAAATCTTCGACGCGGGCGCGGACGTGTTGACCCTGGGCAACCATTCCTGGGACCAGCGCGAGGCCCTGACCTACATCGTGCGCGAGCCGCGCCTGATCCGACCGGCCAACTATCCGCGCCTGATGGATGCGCCGGGCCGGGGCGCGGATGTGTTCACCACCGCCGACGGGCGCCGGGTGCTGGTCATGAATGTGCTGGGCCGGGTGCACATGGACCCCATGGACGACCCCTTCAGCGCGGTGGAGCGCGAGCTGAACGCCGCCCCCCTCGGCGTCGTGGCCGACGCGGTGATCGTGGACATGCACTGCGAGGCCACCTCGGAGAAGATGGCCATGGGCCATTTCTGCGACGGGCGCGCGTCCCTGGTGGTGGGCACCCACACCCACGTCCCCACCGCCGACGCCCAGATCCTGAACGGCGGCACGGCCTATCAGACCGACGCGGGCGGCTGTTGCGATTACGACTCCGTCATCGGCAACGACAAGGAAGAGCCGCTGAGGCGCTTCACCACCCGCCTGTCCGGCGGCCGTTATCAGCCCGCGTCAGGCCCCGCGACCATCTGCGGCGTGTATGTGGAGACCGACGACCGCACCGGCCTGGCCAAGCGCATCGAGCCGATCCGGGTCGGCGGGCGGCTCAGCCAGGCCGTGCCGGAGGTCTGAACCGCCTTCATCCATGCAAGGCGCAACGAGGACCGCTGATGGCGCAAGGAAATCTCGGGCGCGGAGCGGGCGTGGCGGCGGTCTTCGCCTTCGGCCCATTCGCGGGGACAGACTCTCAGATGGATGGAAATTAATCTCCCGCCCCGCATCCGCGCGGCGGCTTCGCGGTCTCCTGACACGGAAAGCGAGGCCTCATGCACAAATCCATCCTACGCCCTTTCGCCGCGATCTTCGCCGCCGTCGCCCTGTTCGCTCCGCACGCCGTTTCGGCTCAGACGGAGGACCGAACACCGATTCAGGTGATGGTCGTGGGCGTCTATCACTTCGACAATCCGGGACAGGATCTGCACAACGCCCGCGCCGACCCGGTGACCACGCCCGAGAAACAGGCCCAGCTTCAGGCGCTGACGGAACGACTGGCGCAATTCCGGCCCACAGTGGTGGCCGTGGAGCGGGTGGCGACCGATCCGCAGACCCTGATCGATCCGCATTACGCATCCTTCGAGCCGGGCGACCTTCTGACGAACGCCGATGAACGGGTCCAGATCGGCTATCGCCTGGCGGCCATGACGGGTCTGGAGCAGGTTCACGCGGTCGACGAGCAATCGGACGTGCGCGACTATTTTCCCTTCGGCGCGGTCCAGGCCTGGCTGCAGGCCAACGGCCGGCTGGAGGCCTTCGAGCGCATGAACGCGCCGGTCGCCGAAGCCGTCGCGGACCTGGAGCGGCGTCAGGCGTCTGAGACGATCGGCGATGTCCTGGCCTATATGAATGGACCCGATTCCCCCCTGTCCGGAGACGCCGGTCAGGCCGTGTACTATGGGATGCTGTCGTTCGGGGACGGCGTGGAACAGCCCGGCGCGGCCCTCAACGCAGGCTGGTACGAGCGCAATGCGCGCATCTTCACGAAACTGATCTCGGCCACGGAGCCGGGCGACCGGGTGGTGCTGGTGATCGGCGGCGGGCACAGCTACTGGCTGAACCACTTCATCGAAACCACGCCGGGTTTCGAATTGATCGATCCGGTTCCCTATCTGGCGGAGCCTTGAGGCTGCGGATCGGCTGAACGGTCAGTCGTCCAGCCAGCCCATCAGGGCCAGGGCGCCCACGCCGGTCAAGACACCGAGCGTGAAGGCGGTGACCACGGCGCCCGTGGCCACGGCGGTGGAGACGGTGACGGGCCGGGCCTCATACCACTCGACGATGTCGGCCCCCAGGTCGTCCGCGTCATCGATCAGAACCTCCTCGGTGTCCATGGCCTTGCTCCGCTGTGGCTGTTCCTGCCTAATCCCCGGGAGGCAGGCCGGTTCCTTGTGGGAACAGGCGTCATGCGCTAGACCGCGCGCCTCATTTTTCGTCCGTTCCAAGCTCGGGGCTCACGCATGGCCGGCCACTCCAAATTCAAGAACATCATGCACAGGAAGGGACGCGCCGACGCCGCGCGCTCCAAGCTGTTCAGCCGTCTGTCGCGTGAAATCACCGTGGCGGCCAAGTCGGGCATGCCCGATCCGGCCATGAACCCGCGCCTGCGCCTGGCGGTGAACAACGCCAAGGCGGAGTCCATGCCCAAGGACAACATCGACCGCGCCATCAAGAAGGCGTCCGGCGGCGAAGTCGATGCGATGGAGGAGATCCGCTACGAGGGCCGCGGCCCCGGTGGGGTCCAGATCATCGTCGAGGTGCTGACCGACAACCGCAACCGGGCGGCCTCGGGCGTGCGCTCGGCCTTCGCCAAGAACGGCGGCGCCCTGGGCGAGACCGGCTCGGTCACCTTCATGTGGGATCGGGTGGGCGAGATTCGCTATCCGGCCGAGGCGGGCAGCGAGGACGCGGTCATGGAGGCGGCCATCGAGGCCGGCGCCCAGGACGTGGAGAGCGACCTGGAAAAGCCCGACATCTATGAAGACGCGCCGGGCCACACCATCTGGACCGCCTTCGAGGACCTGAACGACGTCGCCGAGGCCATGTCCAAGATCCTGGGCGACCCCAAATCCACCGCCATCGTCTGGAAACCCCAGTCCGAAATCCCCCTGACCGGCGATCCCGTCGGCGTGCTGTTCAAGCTGCTGGACGCGCTCGACGCCGAGGACGACGTGCAGCAGGTCTATTCCAACGAGGACGTCTCGGACGAGGACGCCGAGAAATACGCAGGCTGATGCGTATGGCGGGGGGCGGAAGCGACGACACGACCAAGCCCTCGCGCGGTGCGCTCGTCAACGCCGTCTCCTGGACCGCCTTCGCCGCGATCATCATCGCGGCCCTGGTCTTGTCCGTGCTCGCCTTCCAGGGCATTCGCGCCGATTACGACGCCCTCGCCCGAACGATCACCGGATTTCAGGAACAGGTCCTGCGGGCCGAGACCGAAGCCGAGGCTCCGCCCGAAGAGCGGACGCTCCCCCCTCACCCGGTCAAGCCGCTCGAAAGCGTCCCTGCCGGGCAAAACGAACCGGTGGGCTGGATCACCAACCCGGACTGGCTGGAACGTCCGTCCGGCCGCGACTTTGCGCGCTACTATCCGACGAGAGCGCTGTCATTGGGCATTGAGGGCCGCGCCGTGATCGAATGCGGCGTCGGTCTCGACGGTCGTCTCCATGATTGCGAGGTCATCGAGGAAGCGCCCGAAGGGATGGAATTCGGCGCGGCGACGGTCAGCATGGCCCGGCATTTCCGGATGACGCCCCAACTGCGCGACGGCGAACCTGTCGGCGGCGCGCGTGTCAGAATCCCCATCACCTGGCTTTTGGGCTGAACTGGTCCCAGCCCTGCGCTGTAACGCGGCGTGACTTTACCGTCGCCGGGGGCTAAACAGCGGCAAAACAACACTTTCAGAGGTTTGAAGGCATGGATCTCGCGGCTTTGAACGCGGTAGCGGAAGCTATGGTGGCGCCCGGCAAGGGCATTCTGGCGGCGGACGAATCCACCGGCACCATCAAGAAGCGTTTTGACGCCATCGGCGTGGAGAGCACCGAACAGACTCGCCGCGACTATCGCGAACTCCTGTTCCGCTCCGAGGGCATGAAGGCGCACATCTCCGGCGTCATCCTGTTCGAGGAGACCCTGTTCCAGGACGCCGCCGACGGCACGCCGCTGGTGGACATCATCAGCGCCTCGGGCGCCATTCCCGGCATCAAGGTCGACAAGGGCGCCACCAAGATGGCCGGCTTCCCCGGCGAGACCGTAACCAAGGGCCTCGACGGCCTCAGCAAGCGCCTGCGCTCGTACCGCGAGAAGGGCGCCCGCTTCGCCAAGTGGCGCGGCGTCATCGACATTTCCGACGGCGTCCCCACCTGGACCTGCATCAAGTCCAACGCCCACGCCCTGGCCCGCTACGCCCGCATCTGCCAGCAGGAGCAGATCGTGCCGATCGTCGAGCCCGAGGTGCTGATGGACGGCCCGCACGACATCAACCGTTGCGACGAGGTCACCCGCCAGGTGCTGCAGACCGTGTTCAGCGAACTGTTCGAACAGCGCGTGGCCCTGGAGGGCATCGTGCTGAAGCCCAACATGGTCATCTCCGGCAAGGGCAGCGTGCGCCAGGCGACCACGCACGAGGTGGCCGAACGCACCATCGCCGCGCTGAAGGCGACCGTGCCGTCCGCCGTCCCGGGCATCGCCTATCTATCGGGCGGCCAGACCGACGAACAGGCCACCGCCCACCTGGACGCCATGAACCGCATCGGCGGCTTCCCGTGGAAGATGACCTTCTCCTACGGCCGCGCGCTTCAGGCCGCGCCCCAGCGCGCCTGGGCCGGCGACAACGCCAACGCCCCTGCCGCCCAGGCCGCCCTCGCTCACCGTGCGAAGATGAACGGCCTGGCTAGCCTCGGCCAGTATGAGGCTTCCATGGAGAAAAAGGCGGCCTGAGATCCCACTCTCCTCCCCACGCCGTGGGGAGGAGAAACAGGCCGTCTCACCAGTTTCCGTAGACCGGGGTGAACCGCTGACGAAGGCGGCTCACCTCCCGCTCGGCGTCTGTGATCTCATAGGACACGGAGCGGGCCTGATCGTCGGCGGCGTTCCGGTCGCGGCGCAGGCGCTGGATACGGTCGCGGAGAGCCCGGCGCTGCTGGTCCGTCAGGGTCTCGTTGGCGAGGCGGTCTTCTTCGCTGCGGATGTCCTGTTCATATTCGGCGGCGCGGGTGCGGAACTCGTTGGCGCGGGTCTGCAGCGCCGAAACGCGCTGCACCGCGTCCCACACCAGGCGGCCGTCCGAATAGGCGTAGAGGAAGTCCTGCTCCAGGTCCGCCGGGCAGAAACCGTTGCTGTAACCGCCGCCGCCCACCGCCACGCGGAACCCGCGCCCCGGCGTGCAGTACTGGCGCACACCCTGGACATGTCCACGGTAATAGGCGTTCGCGTCCGGCGTCACCCCATGGCGCGCGCAGGCCTCGGCATGATCCGACAGACGCCCCGCCCCATAGCCGGCTGCGCCGTCCGCGCGGCCCTGTCCCACCCAGTCGCCCGCCAGGCACTGGCCTT
Source organism: Pseudomonadota bacterium (assembly GCA_023433585.1). GTDB lineage: Bacteria > Pseudomonadota > Alphaproteobacteria > Caulobacterales > Caulobacteraceae > Brevundimonas. The sequence continues at coordinate 3,135 of JAEZCL010000106.1, read as the reverse complement.
CGCTCATGGTCGCGCAGCTGCCCAGCCCCATCAGGGCCAGTCCGGCGACCGCCGTCAGCACAAGCCTCATGATCCAAACTCCCCCATTAACCTTTCGGCCGAAGCTTGATGACTCAACGGCCACGCTTTGACCAGAGCTCCGGCGCCGCCGGCGCTGGATTTCCGCCCCGGATCACCGCACACAGGAGCCATGCAGACGCCAGAGGATGATCGGGAGGACGCGGGCGCAACGGCGCTGACCGTGACCCTGACCGACGCCCATTTTGGCCTTCGCCTCGACAAGGCCCTGGCGGAAGCGGCGCCGAATCTGTCCCGCGCACGCATCCAGGCCCTGATCGAACAGGGCCGCGTCACCCTGGACGGCGCCCCGGTGTCCCGCTCCGGCAAGGCGGCGCCCGGCGCCTATGACATCCTGGTCCCCGCGCCCGCGCCGGCCGAACCGGAACCCGAGGCCCTGCCCCTGAACGTCCTTTACGAAGACGCCCATCTGATCGTGGTGGACAAGCCCGCCGGCATGGCCGCGCACCCGGCGCCCGGCAGCGAAACGGGCACTCTGGTGAACGCCCTGCTGCATCATTGCGCGGGCTCCCTGTCCGGCGTGGGCGGGGTGGCGCGGCCGGGGATCGTCCATCGGCTGGACAAGGACACCTCCGGCGTCATGGTCGCCGCCAAGTCCGACGCCGCCCACGCGGGTCTGTCGGCCCTGTTCGCGGCCCATGACATCGAGCGCGCCTACATCGCCCTGACGCGCGGCGCGCCCGATCCGGCGCGCGGCCGCATCGAGACCCAGATCGGCCGCTCGAACGCCGACCGCAAGAAGATGGCCGTGCTGAAGTCCGGCGGCCGCACGGCCGTCACCGACTACCGGGTCCAGCGCACATTCGGCGCTCCCAGAAAGCCCGGCGGCGCCCCCATGGCCGGCCGCGTCATCTGCACCCTGCACACCGGCCGCACCCATCAGATCCGCGTGCATCTGGCCTCCAGGGGCGCGCCGATCCTGGGGGATCCTGTCTATGGCTCGGGCAGCCCGGCCCCGCCGGTGCGCGAAGCGGTCGCGGCGGCGGGCCTGACCCGCCAGGCCCTGCATGCCGCCGTGCTGGGCTTCGTCCATCCGGTCACCGACGAACCCATGCGATTCAAAACCGATCCGCCCGAGGACATGCGGACGCTGGAACAGCTTCTGGAGGCGCTTTGAAACGGTCGGCGATCCTCGTCGCAGCCTGCCTCGCGGCCTGGCGTCGCCGGTTGCCATAAGGCCCGCTTGCGTCAGTTCGGAGCCAGTCTAGGCTAGCGTCCGACATCACGAGGAAAACGATCATGAGCGACAGCGTCTTCACCGACAACGCCGAGGCCAAACGCTTCGAACTGGCCGTGGACGGCGGGATTGTTCACGCCGAATACAATCTGGTGCAGGGCGGCGTCATGATTACCGAAACCATCACGCCGGTGGGCCTGGAGGGCAAGGGCCACGCCAGCGCCCTGGCCCGCCATGTCCTGGCGGACCTGAAGGCGCGGGATCTCAAGATCCTGCCGGTGTGCCCCTTCTTCGCCGGTTGGCTCAAGAAGCACCCCGAACACGCCGAAACCGTCCACCCGACCTATCGCCAGATCATCGGCGTCTGATTCCGTCAGCTTCCGTGTGCGGCGCGGCCTTCGCCTTCGCGCCACAGTTCCGCCCGCCCTGACGGAGACGGATCATGGCCCTGCGCTCGCTTGCGGTCCTCGCCGCCCTGGCCCTCGCCCTCCCCGCCCATGCGCGGCAGGCGGCTCCCGACGCGCCGCCGGCCGCCCATGAAGTCCTGGCCATGGAGATCGCCGATTTCATGGCCGTCACCCGCTGGGACTGGAGCCTGGACTGGACCGCCTTCGGAACCCGCGCGCGTCACACCCGCTGGTATCTGGCCGCGCCGGCCCCGTGGCCGACCCATGATCTCGAGCCCGGAGTCATCCGCCGGACGGGCTGGATCGCCTCCCGGGGCCGTCAGGTCGGCCTGGCGGTCTGCGGCGACGATCAGCGCGTCCTGAAGCTGACGGCCCGCATCGACGGCGGGTTCGGCGGCGAGGCCATGCCCGACCTGATCGCCGCCTTCGCGGAGACGGAGGCCGTTCCCACACCCCTGGCCGCACGAGGCGAAACCCGCCTGTGGCGTCTCGAGCGGCCGGAACGCGACCCGGCGATTCTGGCCATGAGCGTCCTTTGCACGCCGGAAGGCTCGGCCGCTGCGCGCAGGTGCTGGACCGTGGCCGAAGTCTTCTTCCGCGCGGATTACGATCCCCACGCCCCCGCATCCGCCCTGCCCGCCGAACGCTGGGGCCTGCCGGGGCGGCGTTAGGTCAGTCTTGAAAAGAAACTAACCGTCTGCTATACGATGTGGGCCGGATGATGAGGCGGAAATCCCACAATTTCACGCGCCCGCGTCAATTCACCCCTGACAAAGGACGCAACCCATCCCTATCTGGCTTGTTGAGGGGCGAAGGGTCCGGTGCACATCCGGTGGCCGGGCCGAGCAACGCCTGCTCTTTATGCGTTGGAGGGTAGCCATATGGCTGTGAAATCGCTCGCGGTGATGTCGCCTGAACAGGGACTGTCCCGCTATCTGACGGAAATCCGCAAATTTCCGATGCTGAGCAAGGACGAGGAGTTCATGCTCGCCAAGCGGTGGTCCGAGCACGAGGACCCCGAGGCCGCCCACAAGCTGGTCACCTCTCACCTGCGCCTCGTGGCCAAGATCGCCATGGGCTATCGCGGCTACGGCCTGCCCATCGGCGAGGTGATCTCCGAGGGCAATGTCGGCCTCATGCAGGCCGTGAAGAAATTCGAACCTGAACGCGGCTTCCGCCTCGCGACGTATGCGATGTGGTGGATCAAGGCGTCGATTCAGGAATATATCCTGCGTTCGTGGAGCCTCGTGAAGATGGGCACCACGGCGAACCAGAAGCGTCTGTTCTTCAACCTGCGCAAGGTCAAGGGCAAGATCCAGGCGCTGGACGACGGCGATCTGAAGCCCGAGCACATCACGGAGATCGCCACGCGTCTCAACGTGTCGGAGGAAGAAGTCGTCTCCATGAACCGGCGCCTGTCCGGCGACGCCTCACTCAACGCGCCCATCCGCGCGACTGAGGGCGAATCCGGCC
>JAEZCL010000091.1 GCA_023433585.1 Pseudomonadota bacterium | reverse complement strand
AGCCCCTCCTTCTCGCGGCGCACCACCAGGCTGAGCTTGGCGTGGGTCTTGTACTCCACGATGCCGATGACGACGTGGACGCCCGCGCGCTCCATGGCCCGGGCCCAGCGCAGGTTGGCCTCCTCGTCGAAGCGGGCCTTGATCTCGACCAGGGCGGTGACGTTCTTTCCATTTTCCGCCGCCTCGATCAGGGCGGCGACGATGGGGCTGTCCTTGGACGTGCGGTAGAGCGTCTGCTTGATGGCGATGACGTTGGGGTCGCGCGCCGCCTGGCGCAGGAACTGCACCACCACGTCGAAACTCTCGAAGGGGTGGTGGATCAGGATGTCCTTCTCGCGCACGGCGGCGAAGACGTCGCCGCCCTGGTCGCGCACCCGTTCGGGATAGCGGGGTTCGAACGGCGGGAATTTCAGCTCGGGCCGGTCGCGCGGGATCAGCTCGGACAACTGGGCCAGACCCAGCATGCCGCCCACCATCACCACGTCCTGGGGCGCGGCGTTCAGCTCGCGGATGATGAAGCCCTTCAGGTCTTCGGGCATGGAGGCCTCGATCTTGACCCGCACGACGGAGCCCAGACGGCGCTGCTTCAGGGCCTCCTCGAACTCCAGCACCAGATCCTCGGCCTCTTCCTCGATCTCGATGTCGGAATCCCGGATCAGGCGCATCACGCCCTTCTCCAGCACCTCGCAGCCGGGAAACAGGTGGTCGATGAACAAGAGCAGCAGGTTCTCCAGCGTCACGAACCGCCGCCGTCCCTTGGTCGACCGGCCGTCCACGGCCAGTTCCCAGAAGCGGCGCACCTGGGTCGGCACCGGCACCAGGGCGTAGAGGATGCGGTTGTCCCGCTCGCGCCGGAGCTTCAGCGCCAGCGAGAACCCCAGGTTCGGCAGGAAGGGGAACGGATGCGCCGGGTCGATGGCCAGGGGCGTCAGGACGGCGAACAGCTCGTTCAGGAACTCCGGCTCCAGCCGCTCGCGGTCGGTGCGGGTGATGCGCTGGGGGTCGACCACCTCGATGCCCGCGTCCTTCAATTCGCGGCGGAGCTCGCGCCAGCGGGTCTGCTGCTCGGCCATCAGCACGCCCGCCGAGGTGTTGATGCGCTCCAGGGTCTCGGCCGGAGTCAGGCCGTCGGCCGAGACGACTCGCAGCCGTTGCCGGACCTGGCCCTTCAGGCCCGCCACGCGGACCATGTAGAATTCGTCCAGGTTGTTGGCCGAGATGGACAGGAACCGCACCCGCTCCAGCAGGGGGTGCGCGGGATTGGCCGCCTCCTCCAGCACCCGGGCGTTGAAGGCCAGCCACGACAGTTCGCGGTTGAAGAACCGCTCGGGCGAGGCCAGCAGGGCCTCGTCCAGCTCAAGCGCGCGGGCGCGGGAGGAGGGGACCTCCTGGCCGGTGGTGCGGTCGGCGATGGGCGAGGCGTCGCTCATATCCCGGTTGTGACAAGCCAATGTGACGGCCGCAAGCGGGGTCTGGCGCCGCCGGGCGCGCCAGACGCCGTTCGCGGTGGAATTTTGCTCTGTCCCGGAGGCGATGTCGGCCGGAAACACCGCCCGAAAGTGTAAGCAAACCGGTCAAGCTACCAATAATTAAGCATTTTCGGTCACGGGTGATTCTTCAGTTCAGCGCGCTCAGAAGGGGCGTTCGTCTCCGTGCTTGATCGTATGCGTCCCTATGCGCCCACGGGCGTCATCGTCCTGCTGATCCTGTATTTCGGCGTACAGGCTCTCACCGGTGAGCGCGGCCTGCTCAGCCACGGCGAGCGGGTGGACCTGCTTCAGCGCCGTCAGGTCGAACTGGCCCGGCTGGAGGACGAGCGGTCCGAACTGGAGCTGCGGGTCCGTTATCTGCGGGCTGACAGCCTTTCGCGGGACCTGCTGGAGGAACGGGCGCGGGTGATCCTGGGCTTCGCCGCTCCCGGCGATTATCTGATTCCCGTCGAAAGGCCCGTCTCGGCGGCCTCCTGAACTTTCGTTACAGGCCGGTCTCGGCTTTGCGTTTCGGGAAGGAAGGCTGCTAAAGCCCCTTTCCACAACGATAAGAAAATGATCGCTCAGGACTCTGCTGGAGGGCGCGGGATGGCCAAGGCCGCCGCTTCAAGAACCGTATCGAACAAGGCCGCGTCGAAGACGCCGCCGAAAATCCCCAATACGCCGCAGGCGACCAAGGACGAGCTTCTGGATTATTATCGCCAGATGGTCCTGATCCGCCGCTTCGAGGAGCGTGCTGGGCAACTGTACGGCATGGGCCTGATCGGCGGCTTCTGTCACCTGTATATCGGCCAGGAAGCCGTGGCGGTGGGCGTGCAGGCCAGCGTCAAGCAGGGCCATGACAAGATCATCACCGGATACCGCGACCACGGCCACATGCTGGCCGCCGGCATGGATCCCAACGAGGTCATGGCCGAGCTGACCGGACGCAGCGGCGGTTCGGCCCGGGGCAAGGGCGGCTCCATGCACATGTTCGACGTGCCCACCGGCTTCTATGGCGGCCACGGCATCGTCGGGGCCCAGGTGCCCCTGGGCACAGGCCTGGCTTTCGCGGGCAAGTACCGGGGCGACGATTCCGTGGCCTTCGTCTATTTCGGCGACGGCGCGGCCAACCAGGGTCAGGTGTACGAGAGCTTCAACATGGCCCAGCTATGGAAGCTGCCGGCGATCTACATCATCGAGAACAACCAGTACGCCATGGGCACCAGCATCGAGCGGTCCTCGGCGACCACCGAGCTGTATCAGCGCGGGGCCAGCTTCGGCATCCCCGGCGAACAGGTGGACGGCATGGACGTGCTGGCCGTGCGCGATGCGACCGCCCGCGCGGTCGAACGCGCCCGCGCGGGCGAAGGGCCCTTCATCCTCGAGGTGAAGACCTATCGCTATCGCGGCCACTCCATGTCCGACCCGGCGAAATACCGCACCAAGGAAGAGGTGGACGAGGTCAAGAAGACCCGCGATCCCATCGATCACATCAAAGCGCTGCTGGCCGACGCCAAGGCCGATGAGGATGAACTGAAGGCCATCGACGCCGAGGTGAAGGCCATCGTGGCCGAGGCGGTCCAATTTGCTCAAGAGAGCCCCGAGCCGGACCCGTCCGAGCTCTACACCGACGTTTATGTGGAGGCCGCCCAGTGACCGACATTCTGATGCCGGCGCTGTCCCCCACGATGGAAGAGGGCACGCTGTCCAAGTGGCACGTCAAGGTCGGGGACACTGTCTCCGCCGGTGACGTCATCGCCGAGATCGAGACCGACAAGGCGACCATGGAGGTCGAGGCGGTCGACGAGGGCGAGGTGCTGGAAATTCTCGTGGCCGAGGGGGCCGAGGGGGTGAAGGTCAATACGCCCATCGCCCGCCTGTCCGGCGACGACGCCGCGCCGGCGCCCAGGAAGGGCGGCGACGCCGATCAGGAAGCGCCGAAAGCCGAGAAGGCGGGCGAGCCTGAGAAGAAGGCGCCCGAAACGGCCGAGCCTCGGCCCGAGGGTGAAGGCCCCGCGCCGGTGACTCCCAGGGTCGAGCTGAAAGACCCGGAAATTCCGGCGGACGCCAAGCTGGTCAAGACGACCATCCGCGACGCCCTGCGCGACGCCATGGCCGAGGAGATGCGCCGCGACGAGGCCGTGTTCCTGATGGGTGAGGAAGTCGCCCAGTATCAGGGCGCCTACAAGGTCAGCCGCGAGCTGCTGCAGGAGTTCGGGGAGCGGCGCGTGGTGGACACGCCCATCACCGAGCACGGCTTCGCCGGGCTGGGCGTGGGCGCCGCCTTCGCGGGCCTGAAGCCCATCGTGGAGTTCATGACCTGGAACTTCGCCATGCAGGCCATCGACCAGATCGTGAACTCGGCGGCCAAGACCCTCTACATGTCGGGCGGTCAGATGGGATGCCCCATCGTGTTCCGCGGACCGAACGGCGCGGCCAGCCGCGTGGCGGCCCAGCATTCGCAGGACTATTCCGCCTGGTACGCCCAGATCCCGGGGCTGAAGGTCATCGCGCCCTATGACGCGGCCGACGCCAAGGGCCTGTTGAAGGCCGCCATTCGCGATCCCAACCCGATCGTCTTCCTCGAGCACGAGATGATGTACGGGCTGGAGTTCGACGTGCCCGACGTCGAGGATTACGTCCTGCCCATCGGCAAGGCCAAGGTGCGCCGCGAGGGGACGCACGTCACCCTGACCGCCCACAGCCGCATGGTCGGCTTCGCCCTGGCCGCCGCTGAAAAGCTGGCGGAGGAGGGGATCGAGGCCGAGGTCGTCGATCTGCGGACCCTGCGCCCGCTGGACCACGAGACCATCGTGGAAAGCGTCAGGAAGACCAACCGCATCGTCAGCGTCGAGGAAGGCTGGGGCCCCATGGGCGTCGGCGCCGAGGTGGTGGCGCGCGTGGTCGAGCACGCCTTCGACTATCTGGACGCCCCGCCACTGCGAGTTCACCAGGAAGATGTGCCGCTGCCTTACGCGGCGAACCTTGAGGCCCTGTCCCTGCCGGGCGTCGACAAGATCATCAAGGCGGTGAAGGAGGTGCTCAAGTGAGCTTCGACAAACACGCCCTGCCGATCCCCGACCAGATCCTGGAAGGCGAATTGAACGAGCATGTGACCGAGCTGGCGCGCATCTGGTGGGGCGCCGAGCAGCCGCAGATGATCCTGCGCCCGGCCGTGCGCGACCCGGCCCTGATGGGCGCCATCCTGGCCGAACTGTCGTGGCATTTCGCCCATGCCTATGCGGCCAAGGATCCCGTGGACCCCGAGGCGGTCTTGAAGGACATCAGGAATGGATGGGAAAAGGCTCATGCCCGAGCCAAGGCCGCCCGCACGGGAGGCTCTGCATGACCGACATCCTGATGCCCGCCCTGTCGCCCACCATGGAAGAGGGCACGCTCAGCAAGTGGCACGTCAAGGTCGGCGACACGGTGTCGGCCGGCGACGTGATCGCCGAGATCGAGACCGACAAGGCGACCATGGAGGTCGAGGCGGTGGACGAGGGCGAGGTTCTGGAGATCCTCGTGGCCGAAGGCGCCGAGGGGGTGAAGGTCAACACGCCCATCGCCCGCCTGTCCGGCGACGACGCCGCGCCCGCGCCGAAGAAGAAGGATGAGCCGAAGGCCGAGGACAAGCCCACTGAGGCCAAATCCGAGCCCAAGGCGGAAAAGGCCGAGGCGCCGGAAGCCGCGGCCGCTCCGGTGAAGGACGGCGAACGCATCTTCGCTTCGCCGCTGGCGCGGCGACTGGCGCGCGAAGCCGGGCTGGATCTGAAGAGCCTCAAGGGCACCGGCCCGCGCGGCCGCATCGTCAAGGCCGACGTGGAGGCCGCCGGCAAGGGCGGCGCCGCGAAGGCTGCGGCCGCTCCGGCCGGGGAATCGCGCAAGGTCCTGTCGCTGGAGCAGCAGGGCATCGCGCCGGGTTCCTACGACCTGATCCCGCTGGACGGCATGAGGAAGGCCATCGCACGGCGCCTGACCGACAGCTTCCGCGACGTGCCGCATTTTCCGCTGGTGATCGACTGCCAGATCGACGGCCTGTTGGCCGCCCGGGCGCAGATCAACGCGCTGTTGGAGCCGCAGGGGATCAAGGTTTCGGTCAACGACTTCGTCATGAAGGCCGTGGCCATGGCGCTCAAGGCCGTGCCGGAGGCGAACGCCAGCTACACGCCCGAGGGGCTGGCCATGCACCATCATGCGGACATCGCCATGGCCGTGGCCATTCCGGGCGTGGACGGCGGCCCGGGCGGTCTCATCACCCCGATCATCCGCAAGGCCGAGACCAAGTCGCTGGCCGAGATCGCGACGGAGTCCAAGGACCTGGCCAAGCGCGCCCGCGACAAGAAGCTGAAGCCGGAGGAATTCCAGGGCGGCACGTTCAGCGTGTCCAATCTGGGCATGTTCGGCATCAAGGAGTTCGGCTCGATCATCAATGAGCCCCAGGGCGCGATCATGAGCGTCGGCGTGGGCGAGAAGCGGCCGGTGGTGCGCGGCGACAAGATCGAGATCGCCACCGTCATGACCGTGACCCTGACCTGCGACCACCGCGTCGTGGACGGCGCGGTGGGGGCGAAATTCCTGCAGGCCTTCAAGCCGATGATCGAAAACCCGGTCACGATGCTGGCGTAAACCCAACACCGTCATCCTCTGGCTTGTCCCGAGGACCCATTGTTCAGCATCGCAGCTGTTGTGGGCTTGGCGGCGCAGACAGATCGGCGGGCGTTTCGGGAGCGTCGGCCATAGGCCCTCGGGACAAGCCCGAGGGTGACGGAGTGTGGATATGGCTGACTTCGATCTCATCGTCATCGGTTCGGGCCCCGGCGGCTATGTGGCCGCCATCCGGGCCAGCCAGCTGGGCCAGAAGGTCGCCATCGTCGAGCGCGAGAATCTTGGGGGTGTGTGCCTGAACTGGGGATGCATCCCCACCAAGGCGCTGCTGAAGTCCGGCGAGAAGTTCGAGAGTCTGAGCCATCTGAAGGATTACGGCCTGTCGGTCGACAAGGCCGCCTTCGACTTCGAGGCCATCATCCAGCGTTCGCGCGGGGTGGCCAAGCAACTGAATCAGGGCGTCGGCTTCCTGATGAAGAAGAACAAGATCGAGGTCATCGAAGGCGACGCCAAGCTGGAGAAAAGCCCGGCGGCGCCCAAGGTCGTCATCAAGCTCAAGGACGGCAAATCGCGCACGGTCCAGGCCAGGGCCGTCATGCTGGCCGTCGGCGCCCGCGCCCGCGCTCTGCCGCAGATCGGGCTTGAGGCCGACGGCGAGCGCATCTGGGCCTACCGCGAGGCCATGACGTCGAAGGTCCTGCCCAAGTCCATCGTGGTGATCGGCTCGGGCGCCATCGGCATCGAATTCGGCAGCTTCTATCGCGCCCTGGGCTGTGACGTCACGGTGGTCGAGGCGGTGGGCCGCATCATGCCGGTGGAGGACGAAGAGGTCTCCAAGGCTGCGCAAAAGGCCCTCGAGAAGCGCGGCATGAGGTTCAAGGTCGGCGCCAAGGTGACCAAGGTCACCAAGGACAAGTCCGGCGTGAAGGTGGCCATCGAGGCGGGCGGCAAGGCCGAGACGCTGGAAGCCGAGGTCTGCATTTCGGCGGTCGGCATCACCGCCAACACCGACGGCATCGGGCTGGAGGCGCTGGGCGTCGAACTGGACCGGGGCCACATCAAGACCGACAGCCACTGTCAGACCAATGTGAAGGGGCTCTACGCCATCGGCGACTGCGCCGGTGCGCCCTGGCTGGCGCACAAGGCGTCGCACGAGGGCATCCACGCCGCCGAATATATCGCCGGGTTCAAGTCGCCTAACGTCAACTCGCCCATCGCCGGCTGCACCTACGCCCAGCCTCAGGTGGCCTCGGTCGGTGTGACCGAGCAACAGGCGAAGGCGGAAAAGCGCGAGGTCAAGGTCGGCCGTTTCCCCTTCAAGGTGAACGGCAAGGCCATCGCGGCGGGCGAGACCGAGGGCTTCGTCAAGGTCATCTTCGACGCCAAGACCGGCGCCCTGATCGGCGCCCACATGATCGGCGCCGAGGTGACGGAGATGATCCAGGGCTATGTCACCGCCATCACCATGGAGGCGACCGAGGAGGACATCCACGGCATCGTCTATCCGCACCCGACCATGAGCGAAGCCATGCACGAGGCGGCCCTGGACGCCTGGCAGCGGGTGATCCACCTGTAGCGGTCAGAGATACGCCCCCACCTGCCAGGGGACGAACTCGTTGTCGCCGATGCCCAGGGTCTCGGATTTGCTGGGTTCGCCGGAGGCGACGGCCAGCATGCGCTGGAAGATCGTTTCGCCCATGTCGTCCAGGGACGTTCCGGTCAGAACGCCCGAGGCGTCGATGTCCATGTCCTCGTCCATCCATGAGGCCAGCCGCGCGTTGGAGGCGATCTTGATGGAGGGGGCGGGCTTGGCGCCGAACACCGAGCCGCGCCCGGTGGTGAAGACGATCAGATTGGCGCCCGAGGCGATCTGGCCGGTGGCTGAACAGGGATCGTAGCCGGGGCTGTCCATGAAGCTGAGTCCCTTGGCCGTCAACGGCTCGGCGTATCCGATCACGGCGTTCAGCGGCGTGGAGCCTGACTTGGCTACGGCGCCCAGGGATTTCTCGAGGATGGTGGTCAGGCCGCCCTTCAGATTGCCGGGGGAGGGGTTGTTGTTCAGCTCCATCCCGTGCCGCTGGGCGTAGTCGCGCCACCAGTCGAGCCGCGCGTTCAGCCGGTCGGCCACGTCCTGTGACGCCGCGCGGCGCAGCAGCAGGTGCTCGGCGCCCCAAATCTCGGGCGTTTCGGACAGCATGGCCGCGCCGCCGTGGGCCGCCAGCCGGTCCACTGCGGCGCCGAGCGCCGGATTGGCCGTGACGCCGGACCAGCCGTCGGACCCGCCGCACTGGAGACCCACGGTCAGATGCTCGGCCGAGACGGTTTTGCGCTGGGCCTGCGCCGCCTCCACGATCATCTCGCGCACGATGGCCCGGCCTTGTTCGATGGCGCGCGACGTGCCGCCCGCCTCCTGGATGGTCAGGGTGCGCAGGGCGGGACCGGCCTGAAGCCCCTCGCGGGCCATGAAGTCGGGAATCTGGTTGGCCTCGCAGCCCAGGCCCACCACCAGTATGCCCGCGAAGTTGGGATGGCGCGCATAGCCGGCCAGGGTGCGCTGGAGCAGGGTCACATCCGGGCTCATGGCCGCGCCGCCGCATCCGCCCTGATGGGTGAAGGCGACCACGCCGTCGACGCCGGGGTGATCTTCCGGCCGGAAACCGTCGGCGATGCGGCGCGCCACGGTGGCGGAGCAGTTCACGCTGGTCAGCACGCCGATGTAGTTGCGCGTGCCGACGCGGCCGTCCGGGCGAACGTAGCCCTGAAACGTGACGGCGGGGCGGATGGGCGTGACAGGGCGGGCGTCCACGCCGATCTCGGCGTCACGGGCGTCGTCGCTCATGACCAGGTTGTGAGTGTGGACGTGCGATCCGGCCGGGATGTCGGTCGAAGCCCGGCCGATGACCTGGCCGTATTTGCGCACCACGGCGCCCTCGGCGATGTCGCGGCGGGCGGCCTTGTGCCCGGCGGGGATTTCGTCGCGCACGGGGGCGTCCAGGCCTTCCGGAAAAGCGTCGGGCGCCAAGTCCCCCAGCGGCACCGCCACGTCGTCGGCGGGGTTCAGGATCAGGACGCGGGTCATGACCGGGGCAGGCTTTCCACGAAGGCTTCCACGGCGCCCTGGGCGCCGCGCTCGACAAGGCTGAGATGTGCCGCCGTGACCGCCTTCGCAAATCGTTCGTCGGACGCCAGATCGGGCGGGAACACGGCCGACAGCGACAGCAGGGCGGCCACGCGCGCTTCGGACGGGCCGCCCCCGCCGACCAGCCGCGCGGTCTCGACGGCCAGGGGGTCGTCCACCACGAAGGCGCTTCCGGCGTCGTCCACGCCGTCCTGCCAGCGCATCCAGCCCGCCACCGCCAGGGCCAGGGCGCCGATGGGCTGGTTCCGCTCCAGCCGCGTAGCGCAGGCGGCCAGGAGGCGCTGGGGCAGTTTCTGGCTGCCGTCCATGGCGATCTGCCGGGTGCGGTGCTGAAGCGCGCTGTTGGCGAAGCGGCGCATCAGGTCGCCGCGATAGGCGGCCACGTCCAGACCCGGCGGCGGGTCCAGTGTGCTCTCGGCCTCGTCCCACAGGGCGTCCACGAAGCGCGCATAGGCCGGGACGCCCACCACCTGGTCCACGAATTCCAGCCCCGCCAGCCCGCCCAGATAGGCGATGGCCGAATGGGCGCCGTTCAGGAGGCGCAGCTTGGCGTCCTCCCACGGCGCCACATCGGCGGTGATCTGAACGCCCAGGGACTCGAAGTCCGGGCGCGGCCCGGCGAACCAGTCCTGGATGACCCACTGAGTGAAGGGCTCGGTCTTGACTATGCCGTGGTCCGACACGCCCAGCAGGGCTTGCAGTTCGGCCCTGTCCTCGGCCGTGGTGGCGGGCACGATGCGGTCCACCATGGTCTGGGGGAAGGCGCCGTTCTTCTCGATCCAGCCGCGCAGGGACGGGTCGACGCGCCCGGCCATGTCCAGAACCGCCTGGCGGATGCGCGCGCCGTTGTGCGGAAGGTTGTCGCACGAGATGACGGTGAACGGGGCCAGTCCCGCCGCCTTGCGCCGGGCCAGGGCGGCGGTGATGAAGCCGGGCGCGGTGCGCGGCGCCGACAGGTCCGCCAGATCGGCGGCCACGTCGGGGGCTCCGGTCATCAGGGCGCCGGAAGCGGGATCGAGGCGGTAGCCCTTCTCGGTGACGGTCAGGGTGACGATGTGCACGTCCGGCCCGGCCATGGCCGCGACCAGGGCGGCGGGGTCCTCGGGCGCGACCAGCACCTGGCGGATCGCGCCGACGATGCGGACGTCGCGCCGGTCCCCCTCACGCACCACGACGCTGTAGAGGCCGTCCTGGGGGTTGAGCTGATCCCGCACGTCCGGCGACCGCAACGAGGCGCCGATCACACCCCAGCGCAGGTCGCCCGAGGCCAGGGCGTCGTCGAACACCACCGCCTGGTGCGCCCGGTGAAAGGCGCCGACGCCCAGGTGCACGACGCCGCATCGCACCGCGCCGCAGTCATGGGCCGGAACGGCGACCTCGGCCGGAAGGGCGCTCAGGCGCGCGCTCGACAGGCGTTCGGTCATCCCATGAGGTTCAGCAGGGCCAGCGAATAGCCGGGCACATAGGTGATGAGCATCAGGCTGAACAGCAGCACCAGATAGAACGGCCACATGGTCTTGACCGCGTCCTCCATCCTGATCTTGCCCACGGCGCAGCCCACGAACAGGACCGAACCGACCGGCGGCGTAATCAGGCCGATGCCCAGGTTCAGCATCATCACCATGCCGAACTGCACCGGGTCCATGCCCGCCTCCATGGCGATGGGCAGGAAGATGGGCGTGGTGATGACGATCAGCGGCGCCATGTCCATGAAGATGCCGAGCACCAGCAGGATGATGTTTATCATCAGCAGCATGATGATCGGATTGTCCGACACCATGCGCATCAGGTCGGCCAGTTGCGCGGGCGCCTCGTTCAGCGCCAGCAGCCAGCCGAAGGCCGAGGCCGCGCCGATGATGAGCATGACCATGGCCGTGGTACGCACCGCCCCCATGGCGGCGGCCATGAAGCCGCGCATGTCCAGGCTGCGATAGACCAGGAAGCCGACGAGGATGGTGTAGATCACCGCCACCGCCGAGCTTTCGGTCGGGGTGAAGACGCCCAGCAGGATGCCGCCGAAGATGATGAGGGCGGTCAGGATGCCGGGGATGGCGCTGACGACCGCGCGGATGAAGATGGGCCAGCCGGGGAACTCGCCGCCGGGATAGCCGCGCTTCACCGCCACCAGCCAGGCGACGACCATCAGCATCAGCCCGGTGACGATGCCCGGCACCACCCCGGCCACGAACAGGTCGGCGATGGAAATGGAGATTCCGGCCGCGGCGGCGTAGATGATGACATTGTGCGAGGGCGGCAGCAGCAGACCCGCGATGGCGGAGCTGGTGGTCACATTGACGGAATAATCCGCGTCATAGCCGCGTTTCTTCATCATCGGGATAAGGGTGGAGCCCAGCGCCGAGGCGCTGGCGATGGGCGAGCCGGAGATGGCCCCGAACATCAGCGACGAGCCCACGTTCACCGGCCCCAACCCGCCCCGGACCCGGCCCATGGCCGCATTGGCGACGCGGACAAGGCGTTCGGCGATGCCCGCCTGCTGCATCAGGTTGCCCGCGAAGATGAAGAACGGGATGGCCATCAGCGAGAAGACATTGACCCCGGTGGCGATCCTCTGGAACGCCACCAGCGGCGGGATGTCCATGTAGAGGAAGGTCACCAGCGAGGCGATGCCCAGCGAGAAGGCCACCGGCACGCCCAGGATCAGCAGGATCGCCAGAGACCCCAGCAGGATGGTCAGCTCCATAGGGGTTCAACCTTTTCGCCGCGCAGTTCCGCGATCATGTGTTCAAAGGAAAAGAAGACGATGAGCCAGCCCGCCATGGGCAGCGGCAGATAGGCGAAGCCGCGCGGAATCTCGAGCGTCGGGATGTTGATGGCCCAGGTGCGCAGCACCAACTCTAAGCCCCATACGCCCATGGCCACGCCGAAAGCCGCCACCAGCCCGAGGGCCAGATAACGGCTGGCCTTGGCCAGGGGCGCGGGCATGGCGTTGGTGACCGCCGTCATGGCGATGTGGAACTGTTCGCGCACCCCCACGGCGGCCGCCAGGAAGACGTACCAGATCATCAGCACCAGCGACGCCTGCTCCGCCCACGGCGGTGCATCGTGCAGCACATAGCGGGCGAAGACCTGCCAGCCGATGACGACGGTCATGACCACCAGGCCCAGGGCGGCGAAGGCCAGGGTGGCTCGGCTGATCTGTCTTGAAAGGAAGGCGAGGGTTCCCAGCATCACATCACCCCATGGCCTGGATGTCACGGACCAGCTGCTGCTGTTCCGGAGTCGTGACGAAGCGCTCCCACACCGGCCGCATCAGGACCTGGAACGGTTCGCGGTCGATGTCCTCGATCATGGTCACTCCGGCCGCCAGCAGGCGTTCGCGCGCGGCGACCTCGCGGGCGTCCCACAGCTCGCGCATCACCGGCACGCTCTCGCGTGCCGATTCCATGACGATCTCCTGATCCGAACGGGACAGGCGCTCCCAGGTGCGCAGGGACATGAGGAAGACCTCCGGCGCCATCACGTGGCCGGTCAGGCTGATGTTGCGGGCCACCTCGAAATGGCGCGTGTCGTCATAGGAGGGCAGGTTGTTCTCGGCGCCGTCCACCACGCCCTGGATCAGCGCCTGATAGACCTCGCCGAACGAGATCGGCGTGGGGTTGGCGCCCAGGGCCTGCATCATGGCCACATAGAGGTTCGAGGGCTGGACCCGGATCTTCAGGCCGCGCAGGTCGGCGGGCGTGCGGATCTGGCGGCGGGTGTTGTAGAAGGACCGCGCGCCGGAATCATAGAAACACAAACCGACCAGGCCCTGGTCCCGCAGGCCCGCCAGGATATGCCGGCCCGGCGCGCCGTCCAGCGCCCGGCGCATGTGTTCGGTCGAGTTGAACAGGAAGGGCAGGGCCGGGATGACCGTGTTCGGCGCGATCGGATTCAGCGGCGCCAGATTGACCCGGTTCACGTCCAGGCCGCCGAAGATGGTGATCTCCAGCGTGTCCTCCTCGCGCCCCAGCTGCCCGCCCGGATAGTTGCGAAGTCGAAGGCGGTTGTTCGTCCGCTGGGCCAGAAGGTCGCCGAAATGCTCGACCGCGACCACGGGCGGATAGCCCGCCGGGTGGCTGTCGGCGCCGCGCAGGGGGCGGGCGCCGATCTCCTGGCTGCAGGCCGCGGCCCCCAGCAGCAGGGGCGCGGCCAGGGCGGCGCGTCGTGTCGGATTGATGCTCACAGTCTGTACGCCTGTTTCACGAGGTCATAGGTCAAGGCGCGGGCCACGTCGCGGGCCTCATCTTCCTCCAGCCGGTGCTCGACCACCAGCCGGGCCAGGAAGCCGCAGTCCATACGCCGGGCCACGTCGTGCCGCGCGGGGATGGACAGGAAGGCGCGGGTGTCGTCGTTGAAACCCACGGTGTTGTAGAAGCCCGCCGTCTCGGTGGTCTGTTCGCGAAAGCGGCGCATGCCCTCGGGGCTGTCGTGGAACCACCAGGCGGGCCCCAGCTTCAGCGCCGGATAGTGGCCCGCCAGGGGGGCCAGCTCGCGGGCATAGACGCTCTCGTCCAGGGTGAAGACGATCATGGAGAATTTTGGGTCGGATCCGAAGCGGTCCAGCAGGGGCTTGAGCGCGCGCACATAGTCGGTGCGGGTGGGGATGTCGGCGCCCTTGTCGCGGCCGAAGCGCCGGAACGCCCAGGCGTTGTGATTGCGGAACGAGCCGGGGTGCAGCTGCATCACCAGGCCGTCCTCGACGCTCATGCGCGCCATTTCGGTCAGCATCTGGCCCCGGAACAGCTCGGCGTCCTCGGCGTCGAACCGGCCCAGAACGACCTTCTCGAACAGAGCCCTGGCGTCGGCGGGGGCCAGGTCGGCGGTGAAGGCGGTGGGGGGGCCGTGGTCGGGGGAGGGGGCGCCCATGGAGATGAAAAAATCGCGCCGGTTGCGAAGGGCGTTCAGATAACCGTCCCACGTCAGGGCGTCCTCGCCGGTGATCTCGCCCAGGCGGACGAGATTGTCGCGGAAGCCCTCGTAATCCGGGTCCAGCACCGGATCGGGGCGATAGGCGGTCAGGACGCGGCCCTTCCAGCCGGACTCGCGGATGGTCCGGTGGTGCTCCAGACTGTCCAGCGGGCTTTCGGTGGTGGTGATGACCTCGATGTTGAACCGCTCGAACAGCGCCCGGGGGCGGAAACCGTCCTGGCCCAGCTTGTCGGCCATGACATCGTAATAGCGGTCGGTGGTCTCGGGCGTCAGGCGCTCGGTCAGGCCGAACACCTCGGAATAGACCCAGTCATGCCACATACGCGACGGCGTGCCCCGGAACAGGTGATAGTGCTCGGCGAAGCGGCGCCAGATGGCGCGGGGGTCCGTCTCGACCGGCCCGCCGTCCGCGCGCGGCACGCCCAGACTCTCCATCGACACGCCCTGGCTGAACAGCATGCGGAAGACGTAGTGGTCCGGTGTGATGAGCAGTTCCGCCGGATTGGCGAAGGGTTCATTCAGCGCGAACCAGGCCGGATCGGTGTGTCCGTGCGGGCTGATGATCGGCAGGTCCTTCACCTCGGCATGGAGCCGGCGGGCGACCGCGCGCGTGTCCGGATCGGCCGGGAACAGGCGGTCGGGATGCAGGCGGAGCGGCGCGGTCATGAGACGATTCCGGCGATGGGGGCGAAGTCCGCCACGACCATGGGCCGGGGTCTCGTGTTAGCGCAACCATCCTTTCGGCAATAAGCCCCGGGCGTTGTGAAGACGCCGCGTCCTGAAGCCGGAACTTGGGTCAAGGCCGGATTTCATCCCTGATTCGGAAGGCGCCGGAAAACGCGGACCCTCTCTCGTTCGAGCCCCATAGTTTCTGCAAAATGGGCAATTGTCCACCGGTTACCGTCAGGATTGTCACCGGTGTCATATCTTGACACTATGGCGCGGACGGCGGGGCCGCCGCACCATGCGCTCACCCGTCAGCCCCGGACGCGCAAAGCCTGAAGAGGCCGCCAAGCGCCTCTGGCCGGAACCGATTTGGAGGAAACCATGCCCATCTCACGCCGCGCCCTGATGTCGGGCATCGCCGCAGCCGGCGCCCTGTCGAGCGCCATGCCGGCTCTCGCGCGCGCCGCCGGGACGACATCGAACACCGCCGTGCTGGAGACCATGAAACGCGCGACCCGGTTCATGGTCGAGGAGGCGGCGGTGGAGGGCGGTTATGTCTGGGCCGCCCTGCCGGATTTCTCGCGGCGCTGGGGCGAGTTGGAGGCGTCGCCCACCATGATCTGGATCCAGCCGCCGGGCACCGCCACCATGGGGCACCTGTTCCTGGACGCCTATCACGCCACCGGGGACGAATATTACCATCAGGCGGCCAAGGATGTGGCCGGCGCCCTGATCCGGGCGCAGCTGCCTTCGGGCGGCTGGAACTATGTGCATGACATGGCCGGCGAGGCGGCCGAGCAGCACTGGTACGACACCGTCGCCGCCAATGCCTGGCGGTTGGAGGAATTCCGTCACCGCTACGGCAACGGCACCTTCGACGACGCGGGAACCTCGGAAACGGCGCAGTTCCTGCTGCGTCTGTATCTGGAGAACCGGGACGAGGCCTATCGCGCGCCGCTCTACAGGGCCATCGACTTCGTGCTGGACGCCCAGTATCCCAACGGCGGCTGGCCTCAGCGCTTTCCCCTGGCCGAGGACGAAGGCGACTACTCCCGGCACATCACCTTCAATGACGACGTGGCGGGCGAGAATCTGGAGTTCCTGATCTTTGTCTATCAGGCGCTGGGCGAGACGCGCGTGCTGGAGCCTATCCGACGCGGCATGGACATCTTTCTGGCCACCCAGCAGCCGATGCCCCAGCCTGCCTGGGGGCTTCAGCATTATCTGCACGACCTGACCCCGGCGCCGGCGCGCAGCATCGAGCCGCGCGCCTTCGCCAGCCACACCACGGCGGCCAACATCCGCGCCCTGATCGGCTTCTATCGCCTGACCGGCGACCGCAAATATCTGGCCCGCATCCCGGAGGCCATCGACTGGCTGGAAGACGTCGCCGCGCCCGCCGGCATCCGCCCGCCGGGCCGGACCCATCCGACCTTCATCCAGATCGGGAACGGGCGGCCGCTGTATATCCACCGGCGCGGCTCGAACGTCGCCAACGGCGAATATTACGCGGATGAGAACCCGAACGACACGGTGATCCACTACGGCTCGTTCCGCGCCGTGGACACCGACGCCCTGCGCGCCGCATACGAGGCCGCTGCGGCCCTCTCGCCCGAACAGGCGTCGGCGGGGTCGCCTCTGCTGGCGCCGGCCGGGTCGCGCAGCCTGCCGCGCTATTTCACCCTCAAGGACGTGGACGTGTCCGACATGGATGCGCCGGGCTTCGATCCGACCCCGCCGTCGGCGCAGCGCCTGGCCGAGCTGATCGGCGGGCTGAACGCGCGGGGCTACTGGTCCACGCCCCTGACCACCACAAGCAACCCCTATATCGGGCCCGCCCCGGCCGAGGTCACGCCGGGCGAGTTCCGCCTGACCCGCGTGGGCGATCCGTGGGACACCTCGCCCTACATCACCGACTTCCCGGTCGAGGGCGTCTCCACCAGCGTTTACATCCGCAACATGGGCCAACTGATCCAGGCGCTGGGCGCGCGCTGACGACGCGCGGCGTCGATGAAACGAGAAAGGGCGGCGCCGAGGTTCGGCGC
>JAEZCL010000056.1 GCA_023433585.1 Pseudomonadota bacterium | reverse complement strand
GCCGGGCCCCGACGGCGGCGAGCCCGGCGGCCGGTGAGGCGCCGGCCGGGGCGAGGTGGCGCCAGAGCCGGTCGGCGGTGGCGAGTTCCGGGAGCTTGCCCTGGGCGTGCAGCCAGCGTTCGACCTGGGCGAGGTCGAACTCGGGGCTGGTGGCGCTGCCGCCGACTGGCTCGGGGAAGTCCCCGTGTCGTTTACGCCAGTTGCTGACGGCGGCCCGGCCGACACCGGCGAGCCGGGCGATCTCCGCTGCGGTGATTGTCGGTGTCTCCTGCACGTTCGGAGTGTGTCACAACTGTCAAGCATCATGCTTGTTGACAGCGTTCACAGATGATGCTCTTATTGACGCCGCCACGTTCACAGCAGGAGGAAAACGATGCGAAAGACCACCACGCTCGCCCTGATCGCCGGCGCCCTCGTCGCCCTGGGCTGCGGTGCCGGCACCACCGACGACACCACCGGCAGCAAGGCGGAGACCGGCACCGAGGCGACCGCCGGCGACACCGACGGCGGCAAGGCAGACGCGGGCAAGAGCGACGACAAGCCGCAGACCGCGAAGATCGGCCAGCCGGCCCGTGACGGCAAGTTCGAGTTCACCGTCAAGTCCGCCAAGTGCGGCGTCAGCAAGGTCGGCTCGTCGGCGTTCGGTGCCAAGGCGCAGGGCCAGTTCTGCCTGGTCACGCTCAACGTGAAGAACATCGGCAAGGAATCGCAGATGTTCGACGGCAGCAGCCAGAAGGCGTACGCCGCCAACGGCACCGAGTACTCCGCCGACGGCGCGGCCGCCCTCTACGCCAACAAGAACGCCGAGACGTTCCTCAACGACATCAACCCCGGCAACCAGGTCACCGGCGTGGTCGTCTTCGACATCCCGAAGGACGTCAAGCTCGCCAAGCTCGAGCTGCACGACTCGCCGTTCTCCGGCGGCGTGACCGTCTCCCTGAGCTGACCTGACCAGCGCCGGCCGGGGCGGGATCCGCGAACCCCGCCCCCGGCGCCACTCCGCCGCACCACCGCCAGCCCGATTCTCTACGCGAGGAGATCGACATGCGCAGTGCGAACAACCCGGACGACGGCCGCGACCGCCAGTCGCCGCCCGGCACCTACCCGACGACTGTCTACCGGCTCACCGTTCCGGCCACCGACGACGGCCTCTGCGCCGCGCTCAACCTGGGCTACCTGCGGCGGCACGGCTTCGAGCCCACCCCGCATCGGGTCCTCGACGCACCGGCGCTGCTGGTGCACGGCATCGCGCCCCGCGACCGGGCCGAGTGGTGCGGTGTCCTGTCCGGCCTGGTCGGCACCGACGTGACAATCGGCTACAGCAGCGGCGGCGGCGCCCTGCTGCTGGCGGTGGACGACCGGGCATACGCCCTGACCTTCGGCACCCTGGGCCGGTTCATGATCGAGCCGGAGAAGACAGACCCGACGTTCGGCGTCTCCTTCGCCATGCGGACGCTTCAGCCCGCTGACATCCGCCAGGTTCGCCGCCGGGTGGTGGGTGCCAGCGGCCGGGTGGACCGCAGCATGGTTCCGGGTGGCCAGCCCATCTGGAGGTACGGCATCGACAAGTGGGGGGAGATCGTCGGCCAGGTGTCCGGCCGCGTCGACAACCCGAACCTGACCGCGTGCCAAGGTGCGCGCGCTGCGGTGAGGGTCGAAGGCAGCGACGCGCTGCGCATCCCTCTCGGCGTCTCCCCCGAGCGGCTGCTCGCCGATCTGCGGGAGATCGACCGGGTGTGCCGGCTGGAGTCGCCGCTCGCCGACCTGGAGTTCATCGAGCAGATCCGGCCTCTGCGCTCCAACGACCCCCGGCAAGCGGCGCTGATCGAGGTTCTCGACCGGCGGCTGGGTCTGCCCGACCCGCCGGATGTCGGTGTCGCGGTGCCGGGCAGCCTGGTGGCCGACGTCGAGCACGTCGGTTCGTACCGGGTTCGCGTGCCCCGCTCCGGGCGACGCCCGACCCTGACCACGGACCTGGACCTGTCGACCATCCTGTCGCACACCGCCCGGGCCCTGGACGGTGACCGGTGGCCCGGGCTGCGCAACGGGACGCTGACGCTCTACGCCGACGCCGCCGGTACCGAGGAGATGGCATCGACGCCGGTGTCCCGGTGGATAACCGCCGAGGTCGCCGTCGGCGGCAGCCACATGCTGCTGCACGAGGGCCAGTGGTACGAGATCGGCGACCGCCACCGCGAGTTCCTGCGCCAGGAGGTGGCTCGCATCCTGAATCGGCCGTCCAGCGTCGTGTTGCCGCCGTGGACGGAGGAGCTGGCGAACGAGGACTGCTACAACCGAGAGGCAGCAAAGAAGCACCCGGGCCTGGTGCTGCTGGACAAGAAGCTCCTCCGCACCCGGCAGCACCCGCATGGCATCGAGGCCTGCGACCTGCTCGGACCGAACGGTGAGCTGATCCACGTCAAGCGGGCGTCGGGCAGCTCGCCGCTCAGTCACCTCTTCGCGCAGGGTGTCACGTCGTTCGACGCGTTGCGCTACGACAACCAGGCGCGTAACCGGTTCCGCGACCTGGTGCGCGCGCAGCCGGGCGGGCCGGACCTGCCCGAGGACTTCCGCCCGCGCACGGTGGTCTATGCCATCGCCCTGAGTGCCGGCCGCACCGTCACTGTGGACTCGCTGTTCACGTTCGCGCAGGTCGCGCTCTACCAGGCGGTGAAGACGCTGCGCACGGAGGGCGTCGACGTCGAGGTCGTTGCCATCCCGCCCGCCTGACCGGCACCGCTTTCGGATCCGACCGCCCGGCGCACCGCGCGCCCGCCGGGCCGGTCACCCCTGCCTGCCGCCGCGCCATCGACCACCCAGGAGGAACGATGCGACCCGACGAGTTCCGCCACGCCCTGAGCCTGCTCCCCGCTGCCCTGCACGAGCGCGCGCTTCCGCTTCGCCGGTGCGTCGTCCACATCGCCTGCCCGCCGTGCCGGCGCGTCGGCGCCGCGGTCACGCTCGCGCTCGCCGCGGCTCACTACGGCCGGCTCGCCTCGGCCGGGCAACTCCTCGACAACGCCGTCCGGCTCGCCGAGGAACACGGCACCATCCGTCCCCCGCAACCCGATCCGTCACCCGGCCACGGCCTGCCCGTCCAGTGGACGGCGGTGCCCGCGCCGGTCGTCGCCAGGACTGGCGCCAGGCGGCGGCGCCGTACGGGTGGCATCGGGTACGCGACCGGACGGTGGACCCGCCGGGTCACCAGTCGCGGGCCCAGTCCGGCGGCGGTACGACGGCGAGCTGCGGCTCCCCGCTGATCGGTTCGAGCGCCTGCACGATCCGCAGGTCCCCGTCGGCGGCGGCATCCTCGTCGGTCAGCACCCGGCCGCTGCTGCCGTCGACGCTCACCAGCACCCACCGGTCGGGGTGGATACCGCCGTCGTCGACGAGCGCCCGTACGCCGAACTCGCGGGCGAGGGTGACCGCGAGATCACGCTCGCCGTGGTCGGTGGCGGCGGCCAGTTCGGTGTCGCCGGTGAGGATCCAGCCGAATCCCTCGTCCGCGTCGGGCGGCGTCAGCATCGCCACCGGGCGCGGATCGTCCACGGCCCGCTCCTCGACCCGACCGACGTACACGCTCTCCGGCGCGACGCCGTACTCCGTCAGCAGGAACCGGCGGAGGGCGTCCGCCGGCAGCTCGCCCTCGAGGTGGATCCAATATCGCACCCCTGTCCCTCTCCGAAGCCGAGCCCGATCCGCCACAGTGTCTTGCCTCGGCGGCCCGCCGGGGAGTTGGCTGTCGAGTATGGCCCGCATTGCGTACCACGACGCTGACGCCGAGGCGTTCGCCGCGACCCGGCACCTCACCGACGACGGTCTCACGGCCTGGCGGGCCGCCGTCGCCCGGCATCTCACCCCGCGCTCCGGGATGCGACTGCTCGACCTGGGTGCCGGGACGGGTAGCTGGGCACGCGCGTTCACCGACTGGTTTCCCGGCG
>JAEZCL010000306.1 GCA_023433585.1 Pseudomonadota bacterium | reverse complement strand
GGGTGCTGTCAGTCCAACGCGAACTTGTCTCCACCAGGCGCGGTGAGGGCCGGGGCGTAGTCGTCAGCCGGCGAGCGCTTTCCACTCGGCCAACGCGGCCGATCGTCGGGCTTTGAAATCGTCGCGGCTGATGAGGTGACGGTCCTGATTGAAGTGGTTGTGGAAGGCGGCGTGGACGGAGCTGAACTTCTGCAACGTCCTCATCTGCCTGAAGCGAAGCATGGCCCGTTCTCGTCGTCGAAACGGCAGGTGTGAGTTCTCACATCGGTTGTTGGCCCAGCGGCCGACCTTCTGCTTTTTGGCGTTGCCCAGGTCGTCCAAGGCCGCGCGATAGGAGCGCAGACCATCCGTGACAATCGCCTTGGGTCGACCGTGGCGCTTCATGGCTTTCTTGATGAACTTCAATGCTGCGGCCTTGTCCCGGGTCTTGGTGACAAAGGATTCCAGCACTTCACCTTCATGGTCGACGGCGCGCCAGAGGTAGTGCATTTCGCCGTTGATCCGGACGTAAACCTCGTCCAGATGCCAGCGCCAATGGGTGTAGGCGCGCATGTGATTGACCCGCTTCCTGCGGATTTCAGCGGCGAACATCGGACCGAACCGGTTCCACCACAGCCGCACCGTCTCGTGGCAGATGTCGATGCCGCGTTCGGCCAGCAGATCCTCGACGTTCCGGAGCGACAGCGGGTATTTCACGTACATCAGCACCACGAGGCGGATCACCTCGGGCGAAGAGTCAAACCAGCGGAACGGATTGGTCGATCTAGCCATCCGGCGACGCTACGGCCGCCCCGCTGGTGCTGGCAGTCTAACGCTAAAAGTTCTCCAGTCAGCTCGATAGGGCCGGAAGGGGAGCGAATTTGATCAGTTTCAAGCGTCACCGGTTCCCGTCGGCGGTGATTGTTCAGGCGGTGCGTTGGTATTTCCGTTTCACGCTCAGCATCCGCGACGTCGAGGAGTTGATGGCCGAGCGCGGGGTGGTCGTCAGTCGCGAGGCGATCCGGTGCTGGGTCATCAAGTTTGGTCCGCTGATCGCAGCGAACTTGCGCCGCCGCCGACCGCGGCCAACGGGCCGCTGGCATCTGGACGAGGCTGTCGTGAAGATTGGTGGCCGGCGGATGTACCTCTGGCGGGCCGTCGACGACGAAGGCGAGGTGCTGGATGTCCTGGTCCAGAAACGCCGCAACAAGCACGCCGCGCTGAAGCTGCTTCGTCGCCTGCTTCGCAACACTGGCGTCCATCCGGAGGTGATCGTCACCGATAAGCTGGCCTCATATCGAGCAGCGATGAAGGTGCTGAATCTACAGGATCGCCACCGCCCGGGCGGAATGCGAGAGAACAATCGCGCGGAGAACTCGCATCTCGTGATCCGACGACGGGAGCGAAAGCAGCAGCGGTTCAAATCCCAGGGATCCGCCCAGCGCTTTCTTTCCACTCACAGCCAGATCTACAACGCCTTCAACCTCCAGCCTCACATGATCTCTCGACCCGGACTTCGTGCCCTCAGGCATCAGGCCGAAGTCGCGTGGGCGACTGCGACCCAAGCGGCCTGACATGGGGAAGGGAAGGAGCGCTTTTCGGCTTGGCCGACTTAACCTGTCAGTACCCACACAGGGGATTCCAAGCCCCTGTCGGCTGTTCGCCGACGACGTCAGCCTGACTCAAACGGAATCTCGGCGCAAGAGTCAGGGGCGGGGCGGGGGTCGGGCGTTGGAATCCCCGGCGATAGCGGGGCCCGCTGCTTCAGAGCAAATCGCCGCCTTGCCTCAAAGGCCCCCGGCTCTCGATGCGCCCCTATCTCACGGCGCCCGACGCCATCTACCTAGGACGTCGGCTCATGGCGGGCAACCGCAGCGCTGTTTGCGGGCCGCCTGCGAAAAGATGGCGTGAAGACGCCGGATTTCCTGGCTTGAGACGGGAAGCGGCCATCCCCCTAATCGTCGTGATGCAGGAGGATGCGATGACCGATGCCTTTGAAGCCGGCGCTTCCGCCAGACGCTTGAGTGAGCGGGAAGCGCAATGCCTGTGTTGGGCCGGGCGAGGCAAAAGCTCAACAGATATCGGCGTGATTCTCGGCCTGTCCGGGCGGACGGTGGACAGCTATTTGGCCAAGGCGTGCGCGAAGCTAGGCGTGCGAACAAGGATCGAAGCGGTGGCCCTGGCTGTGGAGCGCGGACTACTCGTGGTCGAATAGAGGAAGGCTCTCTGACCATGAGGAGCTTCCGAACGCTTCCGATGCGTGTGCTAGCGTCGCCCTATGTCGCCCTTGGATCCTCCGCCGCTTTTTCCCATGACCATTCATCGCTCGCTCTTGCCGGACATCAAGCGCGGGTCGGTGTTCGTGCTGGGTGGCGACGAGTTGCTAGTGGCGGACGATCCCGTGCTGGATGGCGACGTGTGGCGCTTCATGGCGCGGCGCAATCACAGACCTGACGCCTGACGCGACGGGCTAAAGGCGGCGGCGCATGAACGGTCCACAGGATTTATGTCGTGGGCATTCAGGGACGGAGCGCCGTTGAGACGTCTTAGCCCGGCCGCGCTGATCGCGGCCGTGATTGCAGGACGTTTCGTGCCCGTTTCAGACTTGAAGAATTCCGCTCGCCGATCGCCGCCAAGGCGCTGCTGCATTTGGGCAGTCGCGCGGCGGTGGATCAGGCTCTATCGCGGATTGCGCGCCGGGGCCGGCTCATGCGCGTCGGTCGCGGGGTCTACATGCATCCGTCGAAAGGCCGCTTCGGGTCGCGGGCGCTGTCGGTGGAAACGGTCGTGCGTGCGGTGAGCGAGCAGCGCGGCGAAGTCGTCGCCTCCAATGGAGCGGCGGCGGCCAACGCCTTGGGTTTGACCACGCAGGTGCCGATCCGAAGTGTTTAGCTGACCAGTGGAAAGAGCCGGATCATCAATGTCGGCAAGCAGGTGCTGGAGTTTAAGCATGCACCCGCGTGGCAGTTGGTCTTGGCTGATCGCCCGGCCGGAGCGGCTGTTCGCGCCCTGGCCTGGCTCGGGCCGGAGAAGGTCGCGGCGGCCCTGGAGGTCGTGAAACGAAAGCTGAGTCCGTCGGCCTTCGGCGAACTGGTCTCCGTCGGGCCTCGTCTGCCGACCTGGCCGGCGCGCTCGGTCAGCCAGGCGGCGCATCCCTGAGGTCTTCCTTCAGCTTGCAGCGAAGGACTGGGCCGAAGCCCTCGCAACCGCGGCGGCCGATCCGGCCGTCCCGCCCATCTACTTGAGAAGGGTATCTGGGTAGTCTGGGCCCTGAGCGCGCTGTTCGACACACCCCTTGGCGAGGGACTCTTTGCCGCTTTCGCGCCGACGCTGATGCGGCTTGGGCGGTTGCCGTCGCGTGAAGCCGCCAGGGGCAGGGGTCGCGTCAACCCGGCGATTTAACCTGACAGCACCAGCGAACGGGCTGGATGAGAAACAGGAGGCCCGTAACAAGACACCTTCATGCCCTGTTCGAGGGGTTAGCGGCCCGGCAAGCCCGTGCATAATGCCGTCATGCCGTATGCCTTGATAGTGGAAGATCTGCCTGACGTTCGAGCGTGGCTGGGCGAGGTCGCCCTTGCCGCCCGTAGCGACGTCGTGATCGAGGCGACGGGCAGTGTGCGTCAGGCGCTTTCCGTGATCGATACGCGTCAATACAGTTTCGCCCTGATCGACCTTGGCTTGCCCGATGGCTCGGGCCTGGATGTCCTGCGCGCGATCAAGGTTCGGCCCGCCGATACGATCTGCATCGTGGCCACGGTCCTGGGCGACGACGCATCGATCGTCGGCGCCCTCGCCGCCGGCGCCGACGGTTATCTGCTCAAGGACCAACCCGCCGAGGTGCTCACCCGTCAAATCTGCGACACGCTCGAAGGACGCCCCGGACTTTCACCCGCCATCGCCCGGCGGCTCATGGATCATTTCAGGCGCACGGGCCCGGCGGCGGAGGATGCGGTCCTGACACCCCGCGAGCGGGATGTGCTCGCACACATCGGGCGAGGCCTGCGCAATCACGAGGCGGCCAGGGCGCTGGGCGTCTCGGAGCACACCATCGCCGGGCACATAAAGGCCATCTACCGCAAGCTCGGCATCTCGACCCGCGCCGAAGCCGCTTGGCACGCGGCGCAACTGGGTCTCTAGCCCGGTCCGAACGCGGGGAAAGCCGCCCTGATCCTGGCGCCGCCGGATTCCAGGTCGATGGAGATGGTTCCGCCCAGCGCCGCAACGCGCTGCTGCATGTTAGCCAGGCCGTGGCCCTGCCGCGGCTCCTGGCGCCGATCGCAGCCGGCGCCGTCATCGGCGATCTGCAGGTGCAGCATCCGACCCTGCGCAACCAGCTCCACGTCCACCGTCGTCGCGGCCCCATGGCGCAGCACATTGCTCACGGCTTCGCGCACCAGGGCCCGCAGGGCGTACATGGCCGCCGGCCGCGGCGCATCGGCGCCGGCGCTCTCGACCCGCCAGGCCAAGTTCAGGCCCCGCGCCTCCAGGCGTTCAGCGGTCTCGGCCCGCAGGTCAGCTGCCACATCCTCGAAAAGCTCCTGCTCGCCCGCGGCGTTGTTGATGACGGATCGCACCTCGCCGATCGCATCGCGAATGAGTTCATCCTTGCGCGATCCTTCCCGCACGTGCAGCGCGCTCAGCAGCTGCGCGCCGATGTTGTCGTGGATGTCCCGCGCGATGCGCGCGCGCTCCTCGGCGGCGCCGCGCTCATGGGCGGCGTGGCTCTCGTCGAGATACAGGACCAGGGCGAGCAGATCGGTGACCGCCGCCGCATCCCCGGGCGAGAACAGCGTCCGGCCCTGGTCACGATCGCGCAGGACAAGGCTCGGAAAGCCCGCCATCGACGGCGAGACCAGCACACGCCCTTCCTCCTGTACGCTCGCCTCGCGGACCTCCCCGTTCTGCTGGGCCACATGAAGCGGAGAAAACAGGGTCCGGACCAGGGCCTGCCAGAGGGCCGCGCGGCGCTCGCGCGTGGGCTGCAGGCCAATGTCGATCATGGCGCGAACCAGCGCTGACTGGTCCCAGCGCCGTTGCCGGACAAGGCGGCTCCAGAGCCATCCGCGCAGGGGCAGATAAAGCAGGGCGGCGGCGAACAGAGACAGGGCGATGGTCGTCTGCCGGTCTAGCGGCAGCACAAGGATGAGGATCGCATCGATCAGCAGCAGCGCGAAGGCAGCCCCGACCGTGAACAGCACCTGGAACGCCCAGCGCCCTAGGCCGAAGACGCGATAGCGCAACAGGCCGACCGCCAGGCCGGCGTAGATGACCAGAAAGAAGCAGAACGCATATTCGTTGGCGATCAGCGGCGGCGCGCCGAAGGCGGAAGGAAGCGCGACCGTGGCGATGAAGCCCCCGGCGCCGAGCAGCACGCAGGCGCCCAGCCAGACCGCGATGGCGAAACGCACCGGGTCCTTCCGCGCGGCCAGCACCTGGGCCCCGCTGAGCGTCAGGATGGCCGCCATTTCAGCGAGCGTGATGCGGTGCACCTCGATGAACAGGGCCTGCGGCTGGCGCATCATCCAGATCGTCCACGCGCCGAACAGCGCGATCGAGGCGAACACGATCCATCGGGTGCCCGGCAACGGCTTTGGATAGGTGGCGCTCAGGACAATCATGATGAGGCCGAAGGCGCAGGCGGCGGCGACATTGAGCACCACCAGGCCCGACGTGAGCGCCGCCGTCGGCGGCGTCGGCAGCCATAGCCCCGCGCTCGCCATGCAGAACGTCAGGGTCGCAAGCCCGCTCAGAGCGTAGAGCCGCACGGACCTGTCGTCGGGCTTGACCACCCACACCCAGCTGGAAACCAGCGCCGCGATCAGTCCTGTCGCCCACGCCGCCCAGAAGCGGGGATTTATCTGCGTCAGCGACCATAGTGGTCCATAGCCCTGGACCTCGCCCTGGGCCTGGCTTGCGACTCCCGACGCCGCAATCAACACCATGCCAAACCCAAGGCCGACGGTGGCGGCGCCCAGCATGAAGAGGCGCGACACAGGCGCGCCTGCCCCCGGATACGCCTCCAGGCGTCTGGCCTCGGTTGATGTCACGGGATTGCAGTGATGGCCTCTGTGAGTGAGATCGCCATCTTATCGTCACGAGCAGTCATTGACATAGCGCCATTGCTGCCGACCACGGGTCTGGGCCTCGGTGGAGCGCATGACCCGCCTCAGGCACTCGCTGCGCGCCCGCGACCGCGTCCAGAAATCCTGCTCGCCCTGGGCTTCCGAGCCGTACAGACGCCAGATCCGGGCCATGTTCTCGGCCTCCGCGCGCGCATTGTGATCCCGCTCCATGCGGTTCCGGCGCGCCTGAAGGGCCTGGCAGTTCGGGCCCCGCAGCGCACAGTAGTCGAACACGTCGTTTGAGAACGCCTGCAGGCTGGACGCATCCGGCCCATAGCGATCGATATGGTCGATGAACCGGGCCTGGGCGATATTCGGTGCGATCCGGATGATGAGATCCTGCGCCGGTCCATACCCCTGCTCTGCAGAGCGCGTAAGCCAATCGGCGGCCTGGAGATAGTCACGTGCGGTTCCAAGACCGAATGTGTGCATGTAGCCCATGGCGTACTGGGCGCGCTCGTCACCCGCCTGCGCATGTCCCGCCAGCAGACGCATGGCCTCCGGATACCGCTCCGCCTCAAAGGCGGCCCAGCCCTGGCTCAGGGTTTCGGCGTTGACGTCCGCCGTGGGTCGGCCGCCACCGAGCTCGAGATCGGCGATTCTGCGGCAACTCCAGTCGTCGCCCCCGTCACAGGTAGCCTGCAGCATCGCCCGGCCCCGCGCGAGATCGACCGCGCCTCCGTCGCCCCGGACCAGCATATTGCCCAGACTTGAACAGCCGGCCACGTCACGCGCGTCGCAGGCCTGCTGGAACAGCGCCCGCGCGCGCGCCTGATCGGCTTGGCCGCCGCGGCCCGTGTTGAGCATGATCGCCAGATTGCTGCAGCCCCCGGCCAGGCCCCCGGTGCACGCCGTCTCGAACGCCTGGCGGGCGCGCGCCTCGTCCGCCTCGCCGCCTTCGCCGGCCGAAAGCATGTTGCCCAGGTTGTAGCAGCCCGGCATGTGCCCGAAATCGCACGAGCGCCCATACAGCCAGCGGGCATGCTCGTGATCCGGTTCGCCGTAGAGGCCGCGGTAAGCCATGACGCCGTAGTTGAAGCACGCCTGACCGTGACCGAGGTCGCAGGCCGACCTCAGATGATCGCGGGCGGCCGTATGGTTCTGGGCGCGATAGGCCCGCATGCCCTGGTCGTAGGACCGTGAAGCCGACTGGGCCTGCACCGCCGTGGAGAATGCGAGCGCGAGGACGACGGCGCAAATAACCTGGATCACGCCTCGCATGCGAGCGCCTCCTGCTGTGCTGGGCCAACCGCTGCGCGCGGCAGGTTCCATGATGCAGCCACGTTGCCGCCTCGCACGGTTTGTAGCCACCCCCTGTTCAGGGGAGTGAGCCGTTCCGTCGATTCCTTCAGCTTGGTGCCTCCCCGCAAAGGAGGTTTCGTTTCCATGCCCCGATCCGCAACAAGCTGCCTGAGGACCACAACGGCCCTGGCTTCTGTCATCGCGGCGCTGACGGTCCTTCCGGCCAGCGCGCAGGAACTGGAAATACTGCTCCCTGACGGCGCATTCGAGGCTATCGGCTACGCCGTGTCCGCTGACGGAAGCATCGTCGTGGGCCAGAGCCTGGCCAGCACGATCGACGGCCCTCGCGCCTTTCGCTGGACGCAGGATGGCGGTTTCGAGCCGCTGACGGACGCCCGGTCTTTCGCCACCGCCATCTCGGCGGATGGGACGACCATCGCAGGCTCCATAGGGGCCCACGGCGCCACGCGCGCCTTCCGGTGGACGGAAGCCGGCGGTCTGGTGGAGCTGGGTCTTCTGGATGGCGGGACAAGCGCCGACGCCTACGGCGTGTCCGGCTCCGGCGCGGTCATCGTCGGCCGATCCGTGGGCGCCGGCAACCTCTCGACCGCGGTGCGCTGGACCGAGGCGGGCGAAGCCGAGAGCCTGGGCACGCTCGCAGGCGGCAATCGCTCCACGGCCTACGGCGTTTCCGGCGACGGCGCTGTCATCGTCGGTGACTCCAGCTCCGCGACGTCCGGGCCCTGGACCGAAGCATTCCGGTGGACCGAGGCGACCGGCATGGTCGAACTCGGCAAGCTGAACAACAGCGACCGGTCCCAGGCGCGCGCAGCCTCGTGGGACGGCGATGTCATCGTCGGCTGGGCGGTGGACGGCGACACCCAGCTGCAGACGGCCTTCCGCTGGACCGAGGACAGCGGGATGGAAAGCCTGGGCATGCTCAACGGCGGCGACCTCTCCCTCGCCTACGATATCTCCGACGATGGACTGGTCATCGTGGGGACCGCAACGAACGGCGAGGAAGACAACGCCCGCCGCGCCTTCCGCTGGACCGAGGAGTCCGGCATGCAGACGGTCGAAGACTGGTTGAGGGAAGCCGGCGCCGAGATCGCCTCGAACATCACCCGCAACGCCTACGGCGTGAATGAGGACGGCACGGTCATCGTCGGCGACACCAGCGACAACAAGGCGTTCATCGCCCGCATCTCCCAGAACGGAGGCGGGGGCGGAGGCGGCGGCGACGACCCTGACGACGGCGACGACGGCGACGACGGCGAGGTGCCGCCGCCTGGCCTCATCACCGTCGAGGACCTTGTGGAAAGCCTGGCGAGTTCCGGCTCGGTCAACAGCATGGCGGTCAACGGCCTGGGCCTGCTGATGAACGGCGCCGGCAGCCGGCCGCTTGACCGCCGGACGGCGCCAGGAAGAAGCCTGGGGTGGATCAGCGGCGACTGGGCCCGGGACGACCACGGACTTCGCGACGGCGAAGTGCAGCTGGGAGAGATCGGCTTCGGCCACAATTTCGGCGGCCTGCAGTTGAACGCGATGCTGGGCCGAAGCCGTCTGGATCAAGACACCCTGCTGGGCGGGCGGACCCGGATCGAGGCCGGATACGTCAAGCTTGAGGCTCTGGCGCCGCTTCACCGCACCGGCGGCGGCGCCCTGTGGCTGGCCATGACCGGCACGGGCCTGTGGGGCGATGCGGACCTTCGCCGCAACTATGTCGCCAACGGCGGGCTGATCGACAGATCGCAGGCCGTTGCAGACGTCGAAGGTCATGGGGTCCGAGCGCGTCTCCAGTGGGAGCCGTCTGCGTCCGGCCTGTCGCCATATGGCGAGCTGTCCTTCGCTCGCGCCTGCCTGGACGCCTATGTCGAAACCGGCGGGACCTTTCCCGCAGCGTTCGACCGGCTGTGTGACGACGCGACCGAGGCCCGCTACGGGCTCGACATGACGATCCCCCTCACCGGTCAGTTCCGGCTGATCGGCACGGTGGAAGGGGTCCACCGCTTCGAGGACAGCGGATCCAATGTCACCGGCCAGGTGATCGGGCTGGGCGGATTCAATCTCGGGCAGGCCCGCTATCGCGAGGACTGGCTGCGCGGCGGCGTGGGCTTCGAGATGGATGTCGGCGGCTCTACGCTGTCCGTCATGGGCAACGGCACGACCCAGGGCGAAAGCGCCGCCGTCTGGGTCGCCGCCAGCTGGCGCGTGGCGTTCTGAGGATGGGGTTGAGGTCGCAAAGTTTTGTGATGGCCGCTTAGGGCGCAAGACCTCAGGTCCATCCGGCTTTGTGAAATCGTCGCCGGGCCCGGATCCGTCAGATTTGGCAGGAGGCGGGCAGCATCCATGACGCATAGGCTGACATCAGCCGCAACCTGGAGGTTTCGATGATCCGGCGCCTTGCCCTTGCCGCAGCGACCGCCGCCCTGGCCGTCCCAGTGATGGCGCAGGAGTGGCATGCCCGAGCAACGCCGCTGACACCCGGGGACGAACACGCCGGCCCGGTATGTCACATCAGTTCGGGGGAAGTCCCTCCGCTTGTTGCGTTCACTTTCGAGAGGGAAAGGAGCCGGTTCGGCGTCCGCGCCAGTGAATTCCTCGATCGCTCAGGCGTTCATCAATATAGCGGCGCACTGCCGTCAGGCGCCACATTGACGGTGTCCATGGGCTCCGACGCCTCCTCGGATGTCGCGGTTCTCACCGTCGATCGGGCGAGAATGCTGCGGTTCCTCGAACATTTCCTGGTCGCCGGCGACTTTTCCCTGACCGGCGAAGGCGTCCGGGTCGAGATTCCAGCCCTGCCCACCGCGGCCGGTGAAATGGAGCGCCTTCAGAACTGCCTGAGGCTGCTCGACAATGGCTGACTCCATCGTGCGGCGTGCAATGGCGCGGTCCATCGCGTTCGTGCTCGCGAGTGTTCTCGCCGCACCCGCCCTGGCGCAGGCAGGCGGCGACGCCCGCTATCGGCCGCCGCCGTGCAGCAGCGAAAACCCGTGCGCGACCGTCTTCGAGGAGAACGGTCTTTACGGCGTGCGCGACGCCGCAGGCGAGGTGACGGTCCCGCCGACCTATCCGCGCGCGCGGATGGCCAGCGAGATTTTCGGCGGCGTGCACGGCCTCATCCTCACCTATAATCGCTACAATCGCATCGGCTTTGTCGGCCGCGACGGGCGAGAGCTTTCCCCGCCGCGCTACACCAACGTCAACCGGTACGCGAGCGGGCTGGTCGCCAGCGTCGACGGCGATGACCACACGCGCTGCGCCTTCGATCTCGGCGGGCGCCAGATCACGCCCTGCCAATTCACCAACCTCGTGCCCAGCAGCACGGGATTCTCCGGCGATCAACGTGGAACGCCCGTTTATTTTGACTACACCGGCCTTCCCGCCACGACACCGCCGGAGGTTGTGCAAACCCAGGCCGCGCTCGCAGCCTCGCGCGCGCGGGAAGCCGCGGCGGCCGCTGCGCCGCGGCTTCCCGTCATCGTGCCCCTTTCTCCGCGGGAGGCTCGCGCCAGCGCGCGGGTTCGGACGCTCGTTGATGCGCGCGATTGGGAAGGGGCCCTGCGCGCGGCGATAGCAGGCACAGCACATGATCAGCTCCATGCGCTGTTGGAATTCTACATGGAGTCGCGCGAGTCAGACGCGGGCTATGCCGCGACGATGCGCCTGATGGAGCAAAATCTCGACATGTTCGCTGAGGCCCATTCTGTCGCCGAGGGTCCGGATCGCAGAACAATGGGTGATATGAGACGCGCGATGCAGCGCCACATGTACATGCAGGAACTCCGGGCAGGCGCCGGCGCACCGAGCAGAACGCCGGGAGGCAACACCTACATCCCGGCCAGGACGGTCGGTGAGTGTCACAGCAGGGGCGGTTCCGTGTCCGCCATGGGCTATTGCCGCCAGTAGGCGCGACAGGAACCGTCAGGAGAACCTCCCATGATCCGTTGTCTCATCATCATCGCCGCCGCAACTGCGACCATGTTTTGCGCGGCGTCGTCGTCCTTGGCCCAGGCCGTTGCGGAACCAGGCCAACAGGCTGCGCCGGGCGGTGAAGAATGGCGCGCTACGCCAAGACCTGTTGAGGTCGAAAATGGCATGACATGCACTTCGGGATTGTCGCATCCCGATTATTTCCTAGGTTTCAACATCTCGGATGAATCTTCAAATTTTATCATAAAATCCAACTACCTGGTCGGTGTCTCAGGCGGGGTCGACAGTGTGATCCGCTTTCCCGCCGGGCTTACTACAAGGGTGACGCTCATCAAGAGCGCCCCAGACAGCGACATTGCGATGATCCAGGTTTCATCGGCGGCTGATCTGAACGCCATGATCGATGGATTTTCAGCCCCCGGCGTCTTCAGCGTCACTGTCTTGGGGGGAAGGCCCACTGCCTTCCGACTCCGTGAGTTACCCGGCGCATTGGACGCGATCACGTCGTTGCGCGGCTGCATGGAGGAACTGGACCTTGGTTGATCTTTCCAACCGGAGGAGGCTCTCCATGATCCGTTGTTTCGCCATTGCCGCAGCAACCGTCGCCATGCTGTTGCCCGGCGCCGGAGCACAGGCCCGGCAGGCCCCGCAACAGACGTGGGGCGTCAGCGACACGCCGCAGACCAGCGCGGACGGAAGCCAGACCTTCTGCATGCTCTGGTCCGGTCGGTCGCCGCAGCCGCTGGTGAATATCTGGCTGTCGTCCGACGGGCGGCTACGGCTGAATCTCAGTGCTGCCGAACTGGCGGGCGGGACGGGCGGTCAGGTTGAGGTCGGCCTCCGCTTCCCGCGCGGCCAGACCGGCGCCATAGCCGCCGTGCATGTCGACCGTGTGATTGCGATCGGCTTGTCGGAAGCCGCGCTGGCGACCGTGCTGGATGAACTGCGACACGACGGCGATTTCGTCGCAACCGTCAATGGCCACAGCTTTTCGTTCCCGGTGAGCAACCTCAGCTCGGGCGTCGACATGCTGCTGAACTGCCGCCGACAGCTGCCTGCGTCGTAAGGAGAACCGACATGCGTTCAGTCATTGCCTTCACCGCCGCACTGGCGCTCGGCGCTTCCGCCGCCGCGCAGGAGGCGGAACAGGCGGGCGGGCCGCTGACGTTGCTGAGCGCCGTTCCCACTTCGATCATGACGATGACCCCGCCCGAGGCGGCGGGCCGGCGGACTGAAACCTGGCTCTGGATATTCCTGCGCGACCCGCAGACCGTATCGACGATCACATACGACACCATGGCCTTCCGGCTTTCGCTGGATTGCGCGGCCATGACGGGCCAGCGCCTGGGGTATGAACTCTATCGGGACGGCGCCTTCGTCTATGGGGCGCCGCCGGAGGTCGCACCCTACACAGCCGAAAACGTCATGCGGGCCATGTGCGCCCAGGGGCGTGGGACCCAAACCTTCGCCGATCATCGCGCGGCGCGGGCCGCCGCCACGGCGCATTTCGCCCAGTCCGGATCATAAGGAGGAAGCGTCCATGACCCGTCCTTTCAGGCTCGCCGCCATGCTGGCCGTGTCGGCGGTCGCCGCCCCCGCCGCCGCGCAGGACAGCTTCGACACGCGCGGGCCTTTCTACGAACTCGGCCCCGCTGGAGACGTGCTGACGATGAGCGCGGACGACAGACCCGCGCCCGCGCGCGTCCCGACCTCGCCGGTGACGATCCGCGCCTGGTACTTCCACGGCGCCGAACAGACGAGGCAGGCCCGCAACCCCGAGACCCCGCCGCTGCGTTTCGATACGCAAATGGCCACCATCCGCGTGGACTGCGCGGCGCGCACCGTCACCGACCTGGCCTATTCGGTTTACGCCGGGGCCCGGCATGTCCGTTCGCAGGGCGTGCGTGAGCCGACGCCGCAGGCGGCGACGGCGGGAACCACGCTGGACGCCATCATCCGCTCGGCCTGCGAGCCGGGCTTCAACGCCGCGCGAATCCGTCATGAGGATTTTGCCGCCGCCAGAGCCGCCGCCGCCCGCCATTTCGCCCAGGCCGGATCCTAGGCGCCCACACACAGGAGGAAACGTCCATGAACCGTTGTCTTGTGCTCGCCGCCGCCCTGACGCTCGCCGCGCCTTGCGTGGTCGAGGCGCAGTCAAACGACGTCGTGACCCGTTACGAAAACGCGGCGCACTGCGATCACGTCGCCCGCGGGGTCATTCGCGACCTGGAGCAGCAGGGCGGCCGCCCATCGGCGCGCCTGACCGCGTTCAAGGCGACGCTTTTCGGGGCGAACATGCGCGGCATACGCGAGGTGGCGGACGCCGGCGCCCGCGCGCGCGGC
This sequence comes from Pseudomonadota bacterium, assembly GCA_023433585.1. Lineage (GTDB taxonomy): Bacteria > Pseudomonadota > Alphaproteobacteria > Caulobacterales > Caulobacteraceae > Brevundimonas. The sequence continues at coordinate 3,217 of JAEZCL010000306.1, read as the reverse complement.
GTCGCCGACATCCGCGCCGGGGCGGAGGCGATCCGGGCACAGGGCGACGCCGCCCTTCACGCCGAACTGCGCCGCTGCTGGACCCTGTTCAGCGATCAACCCGTCCCCGACGACCTGATCTGAACCCGACGTTTCGAACCGGAGGGAAGCCATGAGCCATACGGATGTCGCCACGGACCCGACCAGACCCCGCGGCCGTTCATGGGGGCGTTTCGCGGGCATCGTCGCGCTCTACGCCGTCTTCGGCCCGCTGATGGGCGCGCTGGGGGTGAACGCGCTTCTCGCCGTGCTGGCGGCCGCCACGGAAGTCTCCAGAGGCAATTTCGACGACATCGCCAGGCTGCTGATCGGCGGCATGGTGGTCGGCACGATCATCTCGGCGATCATCGCCTATGTCTTCGGGATGGTCTCGGCGGCGGGCGTGGGCCTCATGGTGGCGATCCGCGACCGGCGTGAGGGCCGGATTACGTGGCGGGCCGCGCTGATCGCCGCCCTGGCGTTCTGGGGGCTGATGTCGCTGGCCGCCCTCCTCATCGTGCCGCCGCAGGGACTGGCGCAATGGATCGGCGCCCTGCTGGCCGCCCATCTGCTGGCGACTGTTGTCTGCACCTGGATCGCGCGGCGGATATTCCGCTGACGGCGGCCTTCACCGTCAACACAAAGGGGCCGGGCATGAAGACAGGACGTGTTTCAACCTTGGCGCGGATAAGGAACATCCTGCTGACGCCGAAAGCCGAGTGGGCGGTGATCGACGCCGAGCCGGCGTCGATGCGGAGCCTTTATATTCCCTATGTCCTGCTGCTGGCGGCGGTCGGGCCGCTGGCCCTGCTGATCGGCGGCCAGACGCTCGGCTACAACGCCTTCGGCGTCAATTTCAGGCCCACCCTGGGCGCCGGCCTGACGGCGGCGGCGGTCAACTACGCGCTGGCGCTCATTGGCGTGTTCATCGTCGCCCGGGCGATCAACGGGCTGGCGCCGCGCTTCGGCGGAACGAGGAACCGGGTGCAGGCGCTGAAGGTCGCCGTCTACAGCAGCACCGTCGCCTGGCTGGCGGGCGTGTTCCAGATCACGCCGTCGTTGTCTGTGCTCATGCTCGTCGGGCTTTACAGCCTTTACCTGCTGGCGCTCGGCCTGCCGCTGCTGATGAAGATTCCGCGTGACCGGGCGACGGGCGCCTTCATCGTCACCATGACCGCAAGCCTGATCATCTGGTTCGTGGTCGGCGTGATCGGCGCCGTGCTGACGCGGTTCCTGATCAAGTCCGCCGGGCTGACCGGCGCGGTCGGGATCACGGTTCCGGGCGGCTGAAACCCAGCCGGAAATTAGTTACAGGACTTAATAAATCACTCGCATGGTTGGCCCGACTCTCCCCGCTGCGGGGATCCCGTGCCAGGCGCGTGGCTCCATTGATTTGAGACGCGCGATCTGGTTCAGGCATCCGAGGAACTTGGACTGTGAGTGACCTTTATTGGCGGATGGACGAGCAGATGGCTCGGCTGGAGCCCAATTTCCCCAACAGTCACGGCACGCTCTGTGTGGATGATCGGCGGATATTGGGCAGATCACCTTACGTCAGTCGCAATGGGTTGCGCTGACAGGATGCGCGGTCGGATCTCTGAAGCCGCCCTGTCTAATACTGCCAGCGAGCCCAGTAACCGCCCTTTCATCGACATCGGCGCGGTTTCGACCTAGTCGGTCCAGCCGACGACAGCCGAATAGTTATCAGCATCGTCTGTCGCGACGCACCTGATCATCCAGTCCCGCGAAATTCTCGTTCGTGCTTGAACTTAGTATCGGCTCCCTTCCGGTTCCGTCAATCTGACATCATTCGACGCTCGACGGTCTAGGTAACGCAGGTGGAGAGACCGTCCTGCTTGGGTAGCCATTTTCAGGCTAGGGTTCGAATTCGGGCTGGTGGGGAGACTAATGACGGACTGGATTGTGAATCGACGAAGCTTGCTCGCTGCGGGCGCGAGCCTGACGCTCGGGGGGTGTGCGACGGCGATGGGCGGGGAAGCTTCGAGCGCTTCGCTTCCCCGCATCAGCGCTGACGGTCGATTCTTTGTCGGTGCGGGGGGGCGGCCCTTCTTCTGGCTGGCTGACACGGCTTGGGAGCTCTTTCATCGCCTGACGCTCGCCGAAGCGACGGACTATCTGGAGGATCGGCGGCGCAAAGGGTTCACCGTCATTCAGGCGGTCGCCTTGGCTGAGCAGGACGGGCTGCGCATCCCCAACGCTAACGGCGACCTGCCGCTGATCGACCTGGACCCTACGCGGCTGAATGAGCCGTATTTCGCTCACGTCGACGCCGTGATTGCGGTCGCCGCCGCCAAGGGTCTGACGACCGCCCTGCTGCCGACCTGGGGAGATAAGTTCAATCTGAAGTGGGGCATAGGGCCAGAGATATTCACGCCCGACAACGCTCGAACCTTCGCAGCCCTGCTGGCGCGCCGATACCGCCACAGCCCGGTGGTTTGGGTACTGGGCGGTGACCGCAATCCGGAAACGCCGGCGCACTATGCCATCGTTCACGCGATGGCTGAGGGCATTCGGTCCGAGGTGGGGCGCTCGCAGCTGATTTCCTACCATCCGCAGGGGCAGCAGCGGTCCTGGGATTTTTTTGCTGATGCACCCTGGATCGATTTTCACATGTACCAGTCCGGCCACGCGCGCCGTGATCTGGACAACGCCGCATACACCCGCGCGGGGCGCGCGCTGAACCCGCACAAGCCGGTGATCGATGCCGAGCCGCGCTATGAAGACATTCCCATCGACTTCAAGGTCGAGAACGGCCGGATGGACGCTGCGGACATCCGACAGGCAGCCTGGTGGTCGGTCCTGACGGGCGCGGCCGGCCACTCCTACGGCGACCACAACATCTGGCAGTTCTGGCAGCCGGATCGCGCGCCGATCCTGGCGTCGCGCACACCGTGGCGCGCGGCCATGGGCCACCCGGGCGCATTCCAGATGGGTTTAATGCGTCGCCTGATGGAAGAGATCGACTTCGCGAACCTGCGGCCTGCCGATGAGCAACTGGCCCAGCCGGGCGAGGGGGGTGCGCGCCAAGTCGCTGCTGTGCATGAGCGGACAGGGTGCTGTCAGTCCAACGCGAACTTGTCTCCACCAGGCGCGGTGAGGGCCGGGGCGTAGTCGTCAGCCGGCGAGCGCTTTCCACTCGGCCAACGCGGCCGATCGTCGGGCTTTGAAATCGTCGCGG
>JAEZCL010000169.1 GCA_023433585.1 Pseudomonadota bacterium | reverse complement strand
GGGGGACGGCTAGGCACTGTGCGCCGGCTCCGGGCTGGTGAGCAGCGCGGCGGCGCGCACCGCCCGAGGGCCGTCCGGGACCGGCGCCACGGTGGCGCGCGGCTGGGCCGGCGCCGCCTGGCCGCTGCCGGCCGAGATGGAGGGCGCGGGCGAGCCGAACTCGGCCCGGCACCGCACGTCCAGCCGCCGCGACAGGCCGTCCAGGCCCAGCCACAGCTCGTTCATGCGGCGCAGGGCGTTGCGGCGCACCCAGTCACGCGCATAGGCGGTGGGCGTGACCAGGATCAGCCGGCCGGCGGCGTCGGCGCGCACGGCCGACGGCGCGATATAGGAGCTGAAGGGACCCTCGCCGATCTCGGCCCGCAGCCGGGCGGCCGCCTCGTCCCAGATCCGGTCCGGATCCGTCAATCTCATCTCCGCCGCATTGCCCGCCATCGGTTCGCCACCTCTTTCAGTTCACCAGCCCGAAAGCCCGTCTGATGTGGGGACGACTTCTCCGGTCCGCCGGAACCGGGTTCCGGCGAGCGTGGACGCCCTTGCAGACAGACTTCTCCCGCCGGCTCGGAACCCAGGTTCCGCGCCGTCTTCATCCGTGTTGGGATGGAAGTGCGTTAGAGCCCAAAACTTACCCCCCGGGCGGGCGCCGTCAACGCTGATTCGCCCCGATCCATGCGGATATTTTGTTTGACTCCGCTAACCGCTTCGTCCGGTTGGGGAAACCGTCGACCGCTGACGACAGCCCGCCATGATCTTTTCATGACGACTTAGCCGCACACGGCAAAACGGCGAAGGAACGCATGCGCCTTCGCCGTTGAAAGTTCTAAATTTTTTGCTGTTACAGGCCTGTGACGGCCCGTAGCTCAGGCTGCGGCCAGCTTCTTCAGCTGGGCGTGCAGGCGCGACACTTTGCGGGCGCCGGTGTTCTTGTGGAACACGCCCTTGGACACCGCCCGCATCAGTTCGGACTGGGCTTGGAGGAAGGCGCCCTTGGCGGCCTCCACGTCGCCGCCGGCGATCGCGGCGTCGAACTTCTTCAGATAGGTGCGCACGCGGCTGCGGCGCGCCGTGTTCACTTCGGTCCGGGCGGCGCTCGTGCGGATCGCCTTCTTGGCGCCGGGGTTGTTGGCCATCAGTCAAAACCTTAACGGAAAGCGCCGCGGAGCACGTCCCCACGGCGCGGAAATCTCAAGAGCGCGGGCCTATAGCCGATAGGGCGCGAACGGTCAACGCGAGTCCGCCTCCTGATCCTCGCCGGTCTCCAGCCAGCCGCGCAGGCGACGGGCCAAGGCGGCGTCCTCGGGCATGGGCAGATCGAAGGAGCCGCTGCGCGCCGGGCGCTCGGGACGGATGTATTCGGTCAGTGGCGTACGCGGCGGCCCGACGGGGTCGCGGTTCGGGTCGTAATAGGGGTTTTCGTCATAGGTCCCGGCGAAGGCCGGGTCCGAGCGGTAATTGGGCAGGGCCGCCAGCACCGCCTCGTCGCCGGCGATCTGCAGCAGCATCTCGTCCGGCTCCAGGTCCAGCACCGCCCCGCCGTCGCGCCAGCCCACGATCGAGGCCATGTCGGTGGCCGCCAGCATGGTGTTGGCGCCGAAGCACTGAACCACCTTGCAGTTGTTGACCATGGTGCGCCAGTCGTCCGGATAGAGCAGGGTCAGCTGCGACACGTCCTGCCAGAAGCTCCAGGTCTGCAGGCCATAGCCGCGCAGCAGGGTCACGGCCTTCCTCAGCTCGTCGAACGGCCCCAGCTGGGCCGCTTCGTCCAGCACGAACAGGGTCGACCGGGCCGGGCGGGCGCGCCGCCGCATGATCCCCGTCATCAGCGCCCCGATCCACAGCCTCAGCAGCCGTCCGTGCGAGATCAGCATGTGCGGCGGCAGGACGATGAAGATGGACAGGGGATCGCCGCGCACCACCGCGTCCAGGGAAAAGGTGGATTCCCCCGTCGACTCGGCGATCAGGGGGCCGCGGATGAAGTCCACGCCCTCCTGGGCGAAGGCGACGATGCCGCCCAGGGTCTCCGTCGCGCCGATGGACATCAGGTCGGCGGTGGCGCGCGCCTCGGGATGGCGCGAGCGGGCCAGACGCCGCATCACCGCCTGGGGCGAGGCGGCGGCCTCGTTCACCACCTTCCTGACCTGGGCCAGGGTGTGGTCCTTCTTCGGCAGGTCCGTCAGCACATGCAGCAGGATGCCGACCAGCAACTGCCGACCGCGGCCTTCCCAGAACCTGTCCTTGGATGAGCCGGAAGCATGCAGCAACTGGTTGGTCAGGGTATGGGCGTCGTCCACCCCCGTCGGACTCATGGGATCGATCAGGTCCAGCGGATTGAAGCGGGCGGCCTCCAGGCCCGTCAGGCCCATGGGGTCCAGCACCACCACCTCATGGCCCATTTCGCGACGGCGGCGGGCGGTGATGGCGGCGTTCTCGCCCTTGGGGTCCACGACGATGACCGGGCCCGGATAGCGCAGCAGCGCCGGGATGATGCAGCCCACCCCCTTGCCCGCGCCGGTGGGCGCCACGGTGATGAGGTGGCCCTCGCCCTCCAGCAGGATCGGGTCCACCACGTCGGACGCCTCGGGCGTCGCAGGCGTTCCGAAACTGAAACCCATGGGCCGTTTCCGGTGGCGCCGCTCCAGCGACCAGCCCACCAGGATGCCATGGCCCGGCACGGATTCGGGCAGCTTCAGTCCGGGCTGGGCGCCCGGGAATTCAGAGGAGGCTTTGACGGGCATGGGATGTCCTCAGGGCGCCGGGCGCCGCACGGCGCCCTGGTAGATGCAGGCGGGGCGGGGCTGTTCGTCCGTCACCATCTCGTCGTCCTCCATGGACACCATGCCGCTGGGCATGACGGCGAAGGTCGAGCGGAAGAGGGCCTGGCCATAGAACACCACCGCGTCGTGCAGGCTGCGGCCGTCCTCCTGGCGTGACGACACCGGGCGGGCCAGCCCCTTGGCCTTGCCCTTCGGCTTGCGGCCGGTGAGGGCCTCGAGCCGCTGATCCGAATCCAGCAGATAGAACGGACCGTCGTCCCCGCGCACGGCGCTGGTGAAGAAATGCAGATAGGCCTCTTGGCGCGCTTCGGTGTCCAGCAGGACTCCGCAGCGCTCGTTGATCTCATGGATCAGGCCCGAGGCCCCGGTCATCAGATGGGCGCCGAAGGGCCCGTACAGGAACGACGTCACCCGAGCGCCGGTCTCGTCGTGCGTCAGCGCTTCGCCCGCCGTCCATTCCGGCCAGAACGGCAGGGCCGCCAGGCGCACCCGCTGTATGGCGCCGACCCTGGTGAACTCGAAAATCCGCATCTGCGGATGGCTCAAGCGCTCACGAAGCGCGTCCAGCAGCGGCTCGGGCGGTTCGCGCCAGTCCGCATGAAACAGCGGGGCCAGGGGCCACGCCTCCTCCCTGAGCAGCATTGAAATCCCCCGAACGCCGGACCGGAACACCGACCCTATCTAGGAATGTCCAGGCCGCTTGTGAACAGCGTTCTTCAACGTCCCTTGAAATCAGGCTTCCGCTTTTCGACGAAGGCGGCCATGCCCTCTTTCTGATCCTCGAAGGCGAACAGGGAGTGGAACAGGCGGCGCTCGAACCGCACCCCTTCGGTCAGGGTGCTCTCCAGCGCCACATTGACCATTTCCTTGTTGGCCATGACGGCCAGCGGGCTCTGGGCCGCGATTTTGGCCGCCGCCTCACGCGCCTCGTCCAGCAGGCGCTCGCCGGGGACCACGCGGCTGACCAGCCCGGAGGCCAGAGCCTCGGCCGCGTCCATCATGCGGGCGGTCAGGACCATGTCCATGGCCTTGGACTTGCCCACCAGCCGCGTCAGGCGCTGGGATCCGCCGATGCCCGGCGCCACGCCCAGGTTGATCTCCGGCTGGCCGAACTTCGCCGTCTCGGACGCGATGATGAAATCGCACAGCATGGCCAGCTCGCAGCCGCCGCCCAGGGCGTATCCCGACACCGCCCCGATGATCGGCTTCCTGAATCGCGCGATGCGGTCGTGACCGGCGGCGAAGAAGTTGTCGGTGAACATCTGGGCGTAGGACTGGTCCGCCATCTCCTTGATGTCGGCGCCGGCGGCGAAGGCCTTTTCCGATCCGGTCAGGACGATGCAGCGCACGGAGTCGTCGCGCTCCACGCCGTCCAGGAAGGCGGTCAGGTCGGCGAACACCCGGCTGTTCAGGGCGTTCAGCGCCTGGGGCCGGTTCAGGGTCACGACCGCATAGCCGTCGGCGTGCCGCTCGATCAGCAGGGTCTCGTAGGTGTCGGCCATGGCGCGGTCTCCTTCTTTCAGCGCGGACTTAGCAAGGCGGGCGCAGAGGGGGAAGGCGGCGGACTGGGCGGGCGGGCGAAACAGGCGGTTGCCGCCCGTCGCGTTCTGCGCTTACGTCGCGCCATAGTACCGGGGAAAATCTCATCCATGACTGACACGCCTGTCTCGCCCGCCCGCCCGCGGCTTGAACTGACCCTGCGCGCCGTGGTGCTGGGCTGCCTGCTGGCGGTGGTGTTCACCGCCGCCAACACCTACCTGGGCCTGAAGATCGGCCTGACCTTCGCCTCGGCCATTCCGGCGGCGGTGATCTCCATGGCCCTGCTGCGGGGCCTGAAGACCTCGACCATCTGGGAGAACATGACGGTCCAGACCGTCGCCTCTGTGGGCGGCGCCATGAGCGCCATCATCTTCGTCCTGCCCGGCCTGGTCATGGTCGGCTGGTGGACCAGCTTCCCGTTCTGGCAGTCGGTGGCCATCTGCATCCTGGGCGGGGTGCTGGGCGTGACCTTCTCCATTCCCCTGCGCCGGGCGCTGGTGACCGGCGGCGGCCTGCCCTATCCCGAAGGCCGCGCGGCGGCCGAGGTGCTGAAAGTCGGCTCGCGCGGCGCGAACCAGGCCGAAAACGCGGTGCGCGAAAACAAGCAGGGCCTGCTGGTCGTCACCGGCGCCGCCATCGTCGCGGCGGCCTTCACCTGGCTGGCCAAGGCGCGCCTGTTCGTCGAGACCGCCAGCGTCTTCACCCGTCTGCCCGCCGTGCTGGGCGGAGGGGCCACCGGCATCGGTTTCGGGCTTCAGTTCGCGCTGCTGGGGGCCGGCCACCTGATCGGCCTGGCCGTGGGCCTGGCCCAGTTGTTCGGCCTGGTGATCGCCTGGGGCGTCGCCGTGCCGCTGATGACCGCCATGCAGGGCACGCCGGGAACCGCCGAAGCCGCCGCCATGGGCGTCTGGGGCGAACAGGTGCGCTTCATGGGCGCCGGCGTCATCGGCGTCGCCGCCATCTGGACCCTGGTCAAGCTGGCCGGGCCGCTGATCGGCGGCCTGACCTCGGCCATCGCGGCGCAAGGCCGCCGCAAGGGCGGCGAGGCGCTGGACATCACTGAACAGGACATCCCCATCGGCCTGGTCGGCCTGATCTCCCTGGCCGCCCTGGTGGGCATCGCCGTGCTGCTGTTCGTCCTGACCCAGGGCACGCCCCTGGCCGCCGCCGCGCCGATGCTGGTGGTGGGCGGCCTGGTCTATGTGGCGGTGATCGGCTTCGCCGTGGCGGCCATCTGCGGCTACATGGCCGGCCTGATCGGCTCGTCCAACAGCCCGGTTTCGGGCGTCGGCATCCTGGCCATCGTCATCGCCTCGGTGCTGATGCTGGGGGTCATGGCCGCCGCCGGGGTGCCGGCCGATCCCTCCATCGTCGCCTACGCCCTGATCGTGACGGCGGTGGTGTTCGCCGTGGCGGTGATCGCCAACGACAACCTGCAGGACCTCAAGACCGGCCAACTGGTCGGCGCCCCCCCGTGGCGCCAGCAGACGGCTCTGATTATCGGCGTGGTGGCCGGGGCCCTCATCATCCCCTTCGTGCTGGACCTGCTGAACCAGGCCCACGGCTTCGTCGGCGGCCCGCCGCCGGTGATCCAGGGCGCCGAACCCCTGGCCGCGCCTCAGGCCACCCTGATCTCGGCCCTGGCCCAGGGCGTCATCAGCGGCGATCTGCGCTGGGATCTGATCGGCATCGGCGTGCTGATCGGCGTCGCGGCGATCATCCTGGACGCCGTGCTGATGAAGGTCACCGGCGGCAAGGCCAAGCTGCCGCCGCTGGCCGTCGGCATCGGCTTCTACCTGCCGGCCTTCATCACCACCATGCTGGTGGTCGGGGCGCTGGCCGGCTGGCTCTACAACCGCTGGGTCGCCAGAACCGCCTTCGCCGACGTGGGCAAGCGCATGGGGGTGCTGATGGCTTCGGGCCTGATCGTGGGCGAGAGCCTGTTCGGCGTGCTGACGGCGGGAATCGTGGTGGCCACCAACGACGGGGAGTTCTTCGCCCTGTTGCCGACGGATTCGGCCTGGCCGGCCATGGCGGCGGGGGTGATCGCCTTCGCGGCGGTGGCTTTCGGCCTCTACGCCTGGACCCGCAGCCGCGCGGCGAAGGTGTGACGCCGCATTAATCCGGCTTTGCGGCTGGCGTTTCGGCGCCCGCTTCGCTAAAAGGGGCGCGCCTTCCCCTATCTACGCCCCTTTTCAGCGGCGCGGGCCGACCCGCGACCGAACACAGTCCGCCCGAGCCTAGAAAATGAACCTTCGCAACGTCGCCATCATCGCCCACGTCGACCACGGCAAGACCACCATGGTGGACCAGCTGCTGGCCCAGTCCGGTGTTTTCCGCGCCAATGAGGCGACCACCGAACGCGCCATGGACTCCGGCGACCAGGAGCGCGAGCGCGGCATCACCATCCTGGCCAAGGCCACCAGCGTCCTGTGGAACGGCAAGGCGGGCGAAACGCGCATCAACATCATCGACACCCCCGGCCACGCCGACTTCGGCGGCGAGGTGGAGCGCATTCTCGGCATGGTGGACGGCTGCGTCCTTCTGGTCGACGCCGAGGAAGGGGTCATGCCCCAGACCAAATTCGTGCTGACCAAGGCGCTGAAGATGGGCCTGAAGCCCATCCTGTGCATCAACAAGGTGGACCGCGCCCACGCCGATCCGGACCGGGTGCACCTGGAGACCATCGACCTGTTCGCGGCCATCGGCGCCAACGAGGAGCAGCTGGACTTCCCCCACATCTACGCCTCGGGCCGCAACGGCTGGGCGACCCTGGACCTGAACCAGCCCAGCGACAATCTGGCGCCCCTGTTCGACCTGATCGTCGACCATGTGCCGCAGCCGCCGGTGGCGCAGAACGTGGACAAGCCGTTCAGGATGCTGAACGTGCTGATCGAATCCGACCCGTTCCTGGGCCGCCTGCTGACCGGCCGCATCGAAAGCGGCAAGGCCGTTCCGGGCCTGGCCATCAAGGCGTTGAGCCGCGACGGCAAGCAGATCGAGCAGGGCCGCATCACCAAGGTGCTGGCCTTCCGCGGCCTGAAGCGCCAGCCCCTGGACGAGGGGTCGGTGGCGGGCGACATCGTCTCCATCGCGGGCATGTCGAAGGCCACTGTGGCCGACACCCTGTGCGCGCTGGAACTGAGCGAACCGCTGGACGCCCAACCCATCGATCCGCCGACCATCTCCATGACCGTCGCCGTCAACGACAGCCCCCTGGCCGGCCGCGAAGGCGACAAGGTGCAAAGCCGCGTGATCCGCGACCGCCTGCTGAAGGAAGCCGAATCCAACGTCGCCATCCGCGTCACCCAGACGCCGGGCGCCGACGCCTATGAGGTGGCCGGACGCGGCGAGCTGCAACTGGGCGTGTTGGTGGAGAACATGCGCCGCGAGGGCTTCGAGCTGAGCATCAGCCGCCCGCGCGTGGTCTATCAGACCGGCGAGAACGGCGAGCGGCTGGAGCCCATCGAGGACGTGGTCATCGACGTGGACGACGAATATTCCGGCGTGGTCATCGAGAAGCTGTCGGCCCGCAAGGCCGAGCTGAAGGACATGGGCCCGTCCGGCGCCGGCAAGACCCGCATCCAGCTGATGTCCCCGTCACGCTCGCTGATCGGCTATCAGGGCGAGTTCCTGACCGACACGCGCGGCTCGGGCGTGCTGAACCGCGTGTTCAGCCACTACGAACCCTACAAGGGCGCCATCGAGGGCCGTCTGAAGGGCGTGCTGGTGTCCAACTCCGACGGCGACACGGCGGCCTTCGCCCTGTGGAACCTGGAGGACCGGGGCGTCATGTTCGTCGGTGCGGGCGAGAAGACCTATCAGGGGATGATTATCGGCGAGAACAGCCGTTCGGACGACCTGGACGTCAATCCCATCAAGGGCAAGCAGCTGACCAACGTCCGCGCCGCCGGCAAGGACGAAGCCGTGCGCCTGACCCCGCCGCGCCGCCCCTCGCTGGAGCAGGCCATCGCCTATATCGAGAGCGACGAACTGGTCGAGGTCACGCCCAAGTCCATCCGTCTGCGCAAGCAGGTGCTGAATCCCTCCTTCCGCAAGAAGCGGGTCAAGGAAGACTGAAATCCCGACGGAATGAAACCGGTGGCGCTCTGGCGGGTTTCCGCTAGGCCCCCGCCGCGACGTCACGGCTTCGGCATGAAGGCCGTCCCTCACGAAATCTCAGGCGGCCGCCTCGGCCTCGCCCTTCATTGACCGGGAATCGGCCGATTGGGGCGAGGCCAAGGTCATTTCGGGGCGCAGGAAACAATCCGAAATCGGGCGTGTTCACTTTCCCGCGAGCCCCTTCTCGCTCGCGACAAGGAGATTTCGACATGATCCGCAAGACCGCTCTTCTGGCCGGTGTGGCCGGCGCCCTCATGATCGCCGCCCCCGCCCTGGCCCAGGACATCACCCAGGATCCCATGACCGATCCGCTGACTCAGGCTCCGACCGAGCAGCTCGAAGCCCAGCCCGATGAAAGCGGCTCGGTCGCTCCGGGCGCCGAGGTGAAGGCCGCCGACGGTGCGACCCTCGGCACTCTGGAAGGCGCGGGCGTGGACGCCTCGGGTCAGCAGACCCTGCAGATCCGCGGCTCCGACGGTCAGCTTCGTGAAGCCCCGATCACCGGCGCCCAGCTGGATAACGGCGCGGTGGTCCTGGCCTGGACCGAGGCTGAATTCCAGGCCGCTCCGGCTGTCAGCGACGCGACGTCGAACGTGGCGGGTGAGGAACAGGACCTCTCCAATCCCGACCCGGTGACTGAGCAGCCTCTGCCGGAAGAAGACGAGACGCCCGAGCCCGAGGCCTGATCCTGTTCGGATCGACGGCCTGAAGCCGGAAATGGAAAGGGCGGCTCTTTCGAGCCGCCCTTTCTGCGTTTGCGCCGGTTCGGCTCAACGCTTCTTGATGAGACCCAGGACGAACAGCAGGATGATGGCGCCGAGAGTGGCCACGATCGTGGATCCGATCCAGCCGCCCCAGTTGAAACCCAGCTGGTTCGCGAGAAACCCGCCGATGAAGGCGCCGATGATGCCGACGATCAGGTTCGTCAGCAGGCCGTGGTTGCGGCCCATGATCTGCTCGGCCAGCCAACCGGCGATGATGCCGATGACGATCCAGGCGATCCAACCCATTCCACCCATGTCCCTCTCCTTCGCTTGATGACAGGTGGCGCTCTAATGCGCCGCCCGGTTGAAGGTTGCCCCATTTCAGCCTTATTGCACACCCGAAAGATGCGCTTTCTCTCGCGTCACACGAAATCGGCATGCTGCTTGCCCCTGTGAAGGCGAGCTGTCCCGTTCCGGAACAGCGGTCGCCAAACGAGGAGGGCTTCCATGGCCACCGACATCGACCTTCATCTGGGCCGCCGCCTGCGTCGCCGCCGTCGTCTGCTGGGCCTGACCCAACAACAGCTGGCCGTCCAGGTCGGCATCCGCTTCCAGCAGATCCAGAAATACGAGTGCGGCGCCAACCGCATCTCGGCCGCGCGCCTGTGGCAGCTGGCCGAGGCGCTGGAGACGCCGGTCAACTATTTCTACGACGGCCTGTCCGAGGCGCTGGAGCGCAAGGACGCGGGCGGCCCGGGAAGCGGCCACGGCGGCGAGATGTTCTCGCGCAAGGAGACCATCGACCTGATCCAGGCCTATTATCAGCTGGGCGAGCGTCCGCGCCGCCGCCTGCTGGACCTGGCCAAGTCCCTGCACGGCGCCACCGAGACGGCTTGATCCCAGCAATTCCGTGACGTGTCGGCGGGCGCGCTGTATGCCCGCCGGTCATGACCGAGCTTGAAGCTTTCGCCGTCGACCTGGCCCGCGCAGCGGCGGCCGTGACCCTGCCGCTGTTCCGCACCGACTGCGAGACGCAGGACAAGGGCGGGCACGGCGCCTTTGACCCCGTCACCCGGGCGGACCGCGACGCCGAGGCCGCCATCCGCCGCCTGATCGCCGCCCGCTTTCCGGACCATGGCGTCATCGGCGAGGAGTACGGCGAGGACCGCCCCGAGGCCGAATACGTCTGGGTGCTGGACCCGGTGGACGGCACCCGCGCCTTCATCGCCGGCCTGCCCCTGTGGACCACCCTGATCGCCCTGAGACATCAGGACCAGCCGATCCTCGGCGTTATCGCCCAGCCCTGCCTGGACGAAATCTTCCTGGGCGGCCCGTCCGGCGCCGTCCTGCTCAAGGGCGCGGCGGCGCCCTGTCCCCTGCGGACCCGCGCCTGCCCCAGTCTGAACGAGGCGGTGATCGCCACCACCGATCCGGACATCTTCACCGGCGCCGAACTGGGCGCCTGGACCCAGGTGCGCGCCGCCGCCCGCCTGGCGCGGCTGGGTTGCGACGCCTACGCCTACGCCATGATCGCAGCCGGGCGCATCGACCTGGTGGCCGAGACGTCGCTGAAGCCCTGGGACTGGTCGGCCCTGGTTCCGGTGATCGAGGCGGCCGGCGGGCGCGTGACCAACTGGCGCGGGGGGGGCCCCCCCGCCCGCGGGCCCCGGCGGGCGGCGCCCCCCCCGCGCCAGTTGGTCACGCGCCCGCCGGCCGCCTCGATCACCGGAACCAGGGCCGACCAGTCCCAGGGCTTCAGCGACGTCTCGGCCACCAGGTCGATGCGCCCGGCTGCGATC
>JAEZCL010000062.1 GCA_023433585.1 Pseudomonadota bacterium | reverse complement strand
CCGTCGTGGTGCTCATCAGCTGGTGTAGCAGCCGCCGGTCTGGCCTCCGGTCGGGGTGTCGAGGCTGACCAGGCTGAGTGGTGCGGAGAGCAGGCCCCCGGAGATTCCGGTCGCCAGCCCTTGTGCGGCCGGCGTGGCCGCCGGGTCGGGGCCGCAGCAGCTGTCCGCGCCGGTGGAGTCGGCGGGGTTGCTGTTGCAGACGCCGGTCTCGGGCAGGTCGAGCTGGACGTCGCGGGCGGCGTCCCAGTCGCCGGCGAGAGCGGCGACGACGGAGCGGACCTGCTCGTAGCCGGTGGCCATCAGGAACGTCGGCGCGCGGCCGTAGCTCTTCATGCCGACGGCGTAGTAGCCGACCTCGGGGTGCGCGAGTTCGGCGGCGCCGTGCGGCGGGACGGTGCCGCAGGAGTGCTCGTTCGGGTCGATCAGCGGGGCGAGGGCGCGGGTGGCTCCCATGACCGGGTCGAGGTCCAGGCGCAGCTCGGCCGCGATGGAGTGGTCGGGGCGGAAGCCGGTGGCGGCGACGACGCGGTCCACGGTGACGGACTGGTCGGTGCCGTCGGCGTGCCGGACGGCCACGGTGACCCGGCCCTCGGCCGGGGTGAGGGCGTGTACGGAGAATCCGGTGAGCAGCCTGATCCGGCCGGCGTCGACGTGGTCGCGCAGCCGGGCGCCGAGCGCGCCGCGGGCGGGCAGGGCGTCGGCGTCTCCGCCGCCGTAGGTGCGGGCGGGGCTGGCCGAGCGGATCGCCCAGGTCACCTCGGTGCCGGGTTCGGCGGTGGCCAGCTCGGCCAGGGAGAGCAGGGTGTTCGCGGCGGAGTGGCCGGCGCCGACGACGAGGGTGTGCCGGCCGGCGAAGCGGTCCCGGCCGCTGCCGAGCACGTCGGGCAGGGCGTGCTCGAGGAACGCCGCGGCGTCCGTCTCGCCGCGGGCGGGCAGGCCGGAGGCGCCGAGGACGTTGGGGGTGCCCCAGGTGCCGGAGGCGTCGATGACGGCGCGGGCGAGCAACTCGTCGCCGTCGGCGAGGCGGATCAGGAACGGCGTCTGTTCGCGGCCGGCGGTGCGCAGCCGGTCCAGGCCGAGCCGGCTGATCGCCTCCACCCGCGCGTCGTAGCGCAGGTGGGGCTTGAGCTGCGGCAGGTCCGCGAGCGGCTGGAGATAGTCGGTGACCAGCTCGGCGCCGGTGGGCAGGGCATCCTCGACCGGGGCGACCCAGCCGGCGTCGTCGAGCAGCCGGCGGGCGGCGGGGTCGACGTTGTAGCGCCACGGGGAGAACAGCCGCACGTGCCCCCACTGCCGCACCGCCGCGCCGGTGGTGTCCCCGGCCTCCAGGACGAGGAAGGGCAGCTCACGCTCGTGCAGGTGGGCGGCGGCGGCGAGACCCACCGGGCCCGCGCCGATCACCACGACGGGCGACTCGTCCAGGACACTCATCGGGAACTCCTCGGTGTTGAGAATGGCGGATCAAGAGGTGCGGGTGACGCCTGCCTCAGCAGGCTCCGACCGGATCGGGGGCCGGGCGGCCCATGACGACGTCGGCGGCGGACGGGAAGCACCCGACACAGGCGTCGTTGATGCGGTAGTGGCGTGCGGTGCCGACCGGCTCGACGAGCACGAACCGCACCTCGGTGAGGATCTTCAGGTGCTGGGAGACGGTGGACTGGGCGAGCCCGACGGCGGCGACGATCTCCCCCACACTCATCGGCCGGGCGTGGCGGGCCAGGTACTCCACCACCTGCACCCGCGTCGGGTCCGCGAGGGCCCGGAACCACGAGGCATAGGTCTGCGCGGTGTCGCGGTCGAGGAGGTCCCCCATCACCTCTCCCTCCATCGTTAATCGCCGATTGACGATGGAAGCCTATAGCAGGCGCCGGAGCGGGCGATCCGCAGGGCAGCGGTCTCGCTTCTCAGCGGGGTGCCGTCAGCGCGTAGGCGGTGGTGCGGGCGCGGTCGCGGAGGCGGGCGATCCTCTGCGCGGGAGTGGACACCCGGGCGCAGGAGTCGCAGAACCGGACCCCTGCCACGGATGACGGCCGGCGACGCGGGAAGCCGAACATGACGAGCCTCATTTCCTGGGAGCACCTTGTCTTGACATATGTCTAAACAGAGAGTTGCACGCTGATTAGATGGATGTCAACCTAGAGGCATGCCGAAGCGCCAAGCGCCGATCCCCCTCGTCGACCTCGACGCCGACGCGCCGTGCTGCCCCCCACTGGCGCAGCGCCGGGTCCCGGCAGAGACGGCCGCGATCCTCGCGCCCGCGTTCAAGGCCCTCGGTGATCCGGTACGGCTGCAGCTGATGTCGATGATCGCGTCCGCCGACGGCGGCGAGGCCTGCGTGTGCGACCTGACGCCGGCGTTCGACCTGACCGGGCCGACGATCTCTCATCACCTCAAGACCTTGCGCGAGGCAGGCCTGGTGGACGCCGAACGGCGGGGCACGTGGGTCTACTACCGGGCGCGGCCACAGATCCTGCGCCAGCTCGCCGGCCTGCTGTCGATCGAGCCGACCGCCGCGGCGCAGCGGTAGACCACCGCGCGGCGACTCGCGCTCCCGGGGGATCCGGCCGCGCCGGCTTGACGCCTCCAGATTAATCAGAAATTATTGAGTCAATGGACATTGAGTCTTACTCGCTGGTCGAGCGCGCGCGGGTCCATGCGGCGTTGGGCGACCCGGCCCGCCTGGCCATCGTGGACGCGCTCACCCTGGGCGACGCCTCACCCGGGGAGATCGCACACACCCTCGCCATGCCGACGAACCTGGTCGCCCATCACGTCAAGGTCCTCGCCGACGCGGGCCTCGTCGTCCGGGGCCGGTCGGAGGGCGATCGGCGACGCATCTACCTTCGACTCCGACCGGCCGCCCTCTCCGCCCTCACGCCGCCACCACTGGCGGGCGCGCATCGGGTCGTCTTCGTCTGCACCCACAACTCCGCCCGCTCGCAACTGGCCGCGGCGCTGTGGAGGCAGCGCGCCAACGGCGACGCCGCATCCGCCGGCACCAGGCCGGCGCCGCGGGTCCATCCCCGCGCGCTCGCCGTGGCCCACCGTTACGCCCTCGACCTCGGCCCGGCCGGCACCGCACACGTCGACGACGTCGTCCGGGACGGCGACCTGGTCATCGCCGTCTGCGACAACGCCCACGAGGAACTCACCGGGCCGGTCCGCCCCCGCCTGCACTGGTCCGTGCCGGACCCGGCCCGCGTCGACACCGACGAAGCGTTCGAGGCGGCCTACGCCGACCTCGCCGACCGCGACGATCGCGTCGCCCCGCACACCGCCGCACCCTGCGGGAAGCCGGCCTGATCACCGCCTCAGTCTGCGGGCGCCCGACGCAGCCGCCCGGCACAGGGCGACCTCACCCGACGCGCACGCGCCGGCACCGACGATCCACGGGAGCAGACCGATGAGCACCGCCACCAGAGCCGAAGACGCCCCACCGTTGGTGGCACGCCTCTCGCGCCTCGACCGGTTCCTGCCGGTCTGGATCGGCCTGGCCATGGTCGCCGGCCTGCTGCTCGGCCGGATCGTTCCCGGCCTGGACGACGCTCTCGACGCCGTCGAGGTCGGTGGCATCTCCCTGCCCATCGCTCTCGGCCTGCTGATCATGATGTATCCGGTACTGGCCAAGGTCCGTTACGACCGCCTCGACACCGTCACCGGTGACCGGCGCCTCCTGGTCTCGTCGCTGATCCTCAACTGGATCGTCGGTCCCGCCGTCATGTTCGCCCTGGCCTGGATGTTCCTGGCCGACCAGCCGGAGTACCGCACCGGTCTGATCATCGTCGGCCTGGCCCGCTGCATCGCGATGGTCATCATCTGGAACGACCTGGCCTGCGGCGACCGGGAGGCGGCAGCGGTCCTCGTCGCCGTCAACTCGGTGTTCCAGGTCCTCGCGTTCGGCCTGCTCGGCTGGTTCTACCTGTCGGTGCTGCCGGGCTGGCTGGGTCTGGACGGCGCCGCGCTGCAGGTCTCCGGCTGGGAGATCGCCGGCAACGTGCTCGTCTTCCTCGGCATCCCCCTGCTCGCCGGCTACCTGTCCCGCCGCCTCGGCGAACGGACCAGGGGCCGCGACTGGTACGAGCGGCGATTCCTGCCCAGGGTCGGACCCGTCGCCCTGTACGGACTGCTGTTCACCATCGTCGTCCTGTTCGCCCTGCAGGGTGAGGCCATCACCGACCGGCCGGTCGACGTGGCCCGCATCGCCCTGCCGCTGCTGGCCTACTTCGCCCTCATGTGGGCCGGCTCCTACCTGCTCGGCCGGGCCATCGGCCTGAACTACGAACGCACCA
>JAEZCL010000011.1 GCA_023433585.1 Pseudomonadota bacterium | reverse complement strand
AAAAACAAGTCACAGCGAATCAATATAACCCAGCGCCAGTAGGACTTACGAGCTAAAGATCATCTCCGAGCTTCGGTAACAACTGTTTTTATTTTACGCCGTCCGTTTCAATTTTCTTAACGGATTTCTTCCGAGGCCCTGGGGAATACATTTTACCCGGACACCAATGATGTGCAAATGTGCAAATGTGCCAATGTGCACATTCAAATCCGGACGTTATATACTTTAGCTGTGACTTGTTATTATTTTAGGCCGTCCGTTTTAATTTGGATATTAGCAAATTTTCACATTATCACATTATCACATTATCACACTTGCACATTATCACCGCCGTCCGTTTCAATTTTCTTAACGGATTTCTTCCAAGGCCCGGGGGAATACATTTTATCCGGACAGCAATTTTTTCCGGATCATAAAATTGCCTGGAGAATTATTAATTATCCTTCGCTTAGGTTATAGGAAAATCTTTTGTCTGCAGCATTCGCTGGCGAAGCAGTTCCTTTTGAAGCTTTTTTCTTTTTTAATTTATTCAGCCAGAACAATGTGCCGGTTACCGGCAGGGAGGTAGCTATCAGGCATGCAAAGAAATAGATTATCTTGGTAAACATGCCATATACATTTCCGATATGCAACGCTTTAATTGAACCGGCAATTCTTTCGTTGAAAGGCTTGTCGCGGAAGATTTCCGTTTTAACTACCTCGCCTGAATACTGATCCAGATTGAGTCGATCGGGTGCCGCGGGCGCAAAAAAACCGGTTCTATTTTTATTTACCGCCACCGTTGCGGCGGAATCGGAGGGCAGCACCACCGTTACATCGCCGGTATAGCTCAATACCTGATTGGCCGAACGGAGATAATCCTGAATGGAAAGACTGGTGAACTCTGAATCCGCAGGTATTTTCGAGCGCAGCGGTTTTTCCTTCGGCGCATCTTTTGGCTTATAGGTTCCCAGCGATTTCTGCAATCCTTCACGGTACCATTCAAATGACCATTGCGGGCCGGTTAAACCCATAATCAGCAGGAAAAACAATGCATAAAAGGCTAGTGTATTGTGAAGATCATGATTCACTCTTTTCCAGTTGGCGCGGAACCGGATCTTTAATCCCTGCCTCCAGTTTCTTGTTTTTTGCGGAATCCAGATAACAAGACCGGTAATACAGCCCAATGTAAAAATGATGGTGGCCCATCCGGTGATCTTGCTTCCCAGTTCCCGATTAGTGAATCCATCCACCAGTGGGTCTTCAATTTTATCCAGCAATAACCATCGGTGCAAACTGAACATGGTGCTCATAAATTCCTTCATCCCGTTTTCTTCTTTCGTATTGCCCACAATTTCGCCGGTATAGGGATTTACCATATATCCGATTCCGCCCCGGCTTTCATCTCCTTTTTTCCTGACATTGAATTGATAATTGCGGTCGGAACGTTCGGGTATTACCACGCTGATTATTTTGCCTCCGGAACTTTCTTTCACTTTTTCCATCAGGGAATCGGGAGGAATTCGCACGGCGCTATTAGATGGCTTTGCCGTGTATAAATGCGAAGCCGCCATTTCCGTGAGCTCTGTATTGAACACATATACAGTTCCGCTGAAACAAACCAGCACAACGATCAGTCCACTTGACAATCCCAGCCATAAGTGAACATCATTAAAAAATTTGCGGATTTTTTGCCAGCCTGTTTTATCCGTTTTGCGATTTGCCATTTGATCGGGTGTTAGCCTGTCTTCTTTGATTATAAAATAAAAGCGCTTTCAAATTTTCTTAGTTCTTTCGGTCATTCCTCTTTCCGCCATTAGGGCAAAGCTCAAATCTTTAATCGATATCCCACCAAATTTTCGAAGAAAGAATTCCATCTTCGCCCTGCCTGGAGGCGTTATCATTGTTTGTCATTCTTTCGGTTTCGGGGTACATCAGCCTGAAAGGATAGGAGCTTGCTGTTGGGGCTTCCTTCGAGTTTGGAACGGATGGATAACCCAGCCGCCGAAAATCATTCCATCCTTCAATGCTGGTTATACTGTTCAGCGCCAGCCATTTTTGTTCAATAATTCGTTGGATTTTATTTTCAGCAAAGTTCAGATCTACCGATTCCTGCTGAAGATAATCAGGCAGCAAAGATTCGGCTGCATTCAGAAATTTAAATGATTCTTTTATTCCGGCCCGGTAAAAATTTTCAGCTGCTCCCGGTAACCAGCCCCGCTGAACCGCCTCCGCCTGTAAAAACAGGCTTTCAGCCGAGAGCATCAGTACCGAAGCCTGGACCTGGCTTTTGAACAGGCCCGCCGGCTGACCATTATTTTCCAGAGGCCCGCGAAAAGCGGAAGTATTTGCACGGCTATAATCAGGCCCTACCTGCGGATTGCCAAACAATACGCCTTTATAATTTCCATTCACCGGCACGTATAATACATGCAGTCTTGGGTCTTCTCTCGATTCGTACTGCTGAACGGCAAATGTTGTAGGCCTGATATCCTGATAATTAGCGGTGGCAACACCCTGCACATTTCGATAATAATTCTCCCAAAATGGATTCATTTTACCACTCGTTACCAGGTAACCGGGGTTTACC
>JAEZCL010000257.1 GCA_023433585.1 Pseudomonadota bacterium | reverse complement strand
CTCGCTCCGCATGCTCGCGGGCCTCGAGGACGTCAACGCCGGTCGCATCCTCATCGGCGACCGCGACGTCACCGACGTCCAGCCGAAGGACCGGGACATCGCGATGGTGTTCCAGAACTACGCGCTGTACCCGCACATGACGGTCGCGGACAACATGGGCTTCGCGCTCAAGATCGCCGGCACCCCGAAGGCCGAGATCCGCACCCGCGTCGAGGAGGCCGCCAAGATCCTCGACCTCACCCAGTACCTCGACCGCAAGCCGAAGGCGCTCTCCGGCGGTCAGCGTCAGCGTGTGGCCATGGGCCGCGCGATCGTGCGCCAGCCGCGCGTGTTCCTCATGGACGAGCCGCTGTCGAACCTCGACGCCAAGCTCCGCGTCCAGACGCGCACCCAGATCGCCTCCCTGCAGCGCCGCCTCGGCGTCACCACGGTCTACGTCACGCACGACCAGACCGAGGCGCTCACCATGGGCGACCGCATCGCGGTCCTCAAGGACGGCCTCCTGCAGCAGGTCGGCACCCCGCGCGACATGTACGACACCCCGGCCAACGTGTTCGTCGCCGGGTTCATCGGCTCCCCGGCCATGAACATCGGGACGTTCCCGATCGTCGACGGCGTCGCCACGGTCGGCACCGCCGGCATCGCCGTGCCGCGCACCGCGCTGGACACCCTGGCCGCGGACGACAACAACAGCATCACGATCGGGTTCCGCCCGGAGTCGCTGGACGTCGTCCCCGAGGGCACGCCCGACGCGCTGCCGGTCGTCGTGAACATCGTCGAGGAGCTCGGCTCCGACGCGTTCGTCTACGGCTCGCTGGCCGGCGAGGCCCGCGCGGCCGAGGTCACCTCGGGCGCCGGCGACGCGCAGGTCATCGTGCGCGTCGACCCCCGCCAGGTCCCCGCCAAGGGCGAGAAGATCTGGGTCCGCATCCGCACCGGCGAGCAGCACCTGTTCCACGCCGGCTCGGGCGAGCGCATCGCGCACTGACGCACGACATCTCCACGACGGAGGGGCGGGGCCGGCACGCACCGGCACCGCCCCTTCGTCGTCCGGATGGGAGAATCGACCCATGACCCCTCGCACGCGCCTGCAGATCACCGCGGCCGCGCCGGACCCGGCCCTGCTCGACCTGCCCTGGGACGTGCCGCTCGCCGACTGGCCTGCCGAGCGCCTGGCCGCCCTCCCCCGCGGCATCTCCCGGCACACCGTGCGGTTCGCGCGGCTGTCCGGCCGGGTGGTCGCGATCAAGGAGATCGGGGAGACGGTCGCCTACCGCGAGTACGAGCTGCTCCGCCAGCTGAGCCGCCTCGACGTGCCGAGCGTCGAGCCGGTCGGCGTCATCACCGGCCGCACCTCGCCGGACGGCGAGCCGCTGGAGGCCGTGCTCGTCACGCAGCACCTGCGGTTCTCGCTGCCGTACCGCGCGCTGTTCAGCCAGGCCCTGCGCCCCGACACCGCGACCCGGCTCATCGACGCCCTCGCGGTGCTGCTGGTGCGGCTGCACCTGGCCGGCTTCTACTGGGGCGACGTGTCGCTGTCGAACACGCTGTTCCGCCGGGACGCCGAGACGTTCGCGGCCTACCTGGTCGACGCCGAGACCGGTGACCTGCACGACGAGCTCACCCCCGGCCAGCGCTCCTACGACCTCGAGGTCGCGCGGGTCAACATCATCGGCGAGCTCATGGACCTGCAGGCCGGCGAGTTCCTGGACGAGGACGTCGACGCCGTCGCGATCGGCGACGCGCTCGCCGAGCGGTACGAGGAGCTGTGGTCGGCGCTGACCAGCTCGGAGTCGTTCGGGCTGAACGAGCGGTGGCGGGTGCAGGCCCGCATCGAGCGGCTCAACGACCTGGGCTTCGACGTCGGCGAGCTCGACATCACCACCGACATCGAAGGCACGACCGTCCGCATCCAGCCGAAGGTCGTGGACGCCGGGCACCACTCGCGCCGGCTCATGCGGCTCACCGGCCTGGACGTGCAGGAGAACCAGGCGCGCCGGCTGCTCAACGACCTCGACCAGTACGTCGCCGCGATGGACCGGCAGAACGACGACGAGACGTTCGTCGCGCACGACTGGCTGACCGACGTGTTCGAGCCCGCCGTGCGGGCCGTGCCCCGCGACCTGCGGCCCAAGCTCGAGCCCGCGCAGCTCTACCACGAGCTGCTCGACCACCGGTGGTTCCTGTCGGAGGCGCAGAAGCGCGACGTGCCGATGCGCGAGGCCGTGAAGTCCTACACCCAGGACATCCTGCCGAACCGCCCGGACGAGGAGTCGATCCTCGGCGTCTCGGCGGCGGACCTGCGCGAGGACGCGGACGCCGCCCCGGTCGCCCGGGACTGACGCGCGCGGCCGGGCCCGGCCTCAGAGGTCGACGCGCGCGTTCTCGCCCTCCAGGCGCTCGCCCCTGGCCTTCGCCTTCACGAAGCTGAGCAGGGTCGCGACGCGGCCGCCGGGGGCGTCCCAGTACTCCGCCGACTCCGCGCGCACCCGCAGCAGCACCGCCTGCGGCGAGTCGGGGCCGTCGGGCAGCCAGGCCTCGACGCCGGCGCTCCACAGCTCGCGCTTCTTCGCGG
>JAEZCL010000229.1 GCA_023433585.1 Pseudomonadota bacterium | reverse complement strand
TCGGATGCGGCGGCGGCGCCGGCGCAGGCGCCGGGAGCCAGTTCGCACAGGCGGCGATCATGCTCGCGCAGACGATCAGCACGATCAGGGTCAAGGGACTGGTTCGCATCGGGCGCGCTCCGGGCTTCATGAATGACGGGGGCGGTCAGGTCGCGCAGGTCCACGACCCGCCGCTGGGCAGTTTCGACCCGGCGGAGCTGTTCGTTCAGGAGCCGGGCCTCGGCGGCGTGTGCGGCGGCCTCGGCCGCCCAGCGGTCGCGGTCGCGCACGACATGCTCCAGCCGCGCCTCGGCCGACCACGGCAGCCAGGCCCACAGGCGATCCCACTGGTGGGCCGCCGCCGCGACCGCCGCCAGGATGGCCAGACACACGACCGCAGCTTTGGCCCACCCTGGAATCAGGGGCCGCGCGGGAAACATCTGGATCATGGGGTGACCTCGATGGTCGTCAGACTCGTTGCGCTGATCTGTTCAGGATATGCAGCGTCCCGTCATCCGCCGCCTCAGGCTGTTCGGCCGTCGTGCGGCTGACCACCGCCGTCTGGACCAGGGCGTCCAGCCGCGTCAGGGCCTCGTTCAGGGTCACATGCTTCTGCATCTGCCCGGCCTGCAGATAGGGCAGGTTCAACCGGGCGCTGGACTGGGTTTCGGCTGGGATCACGGGTCGCCTCCGCGCGTTGGATCGGAAAATCAGTCTGGTTCGCCCCGGGAACGACGGGTCGAAAGAACAGCCGTCGCGGCGTCCGCTCTTGCCCGGCAACGAAGTGGCGTCGTCGAATGGGAGATGCTGACGCGGTGTTTCACGCGGCTTGACGCGATGGGCGCCCCCGGCCCATCACTCGCGCCGTGAAAAGCCTGACCTCAGACTTCCCCGTTCCGTCCGTTCAGGACTGGCGCGCCCTGGCCGAGAAAGGTCTGAAGGGCGCGCCGTTCGAAACCCTGATAAGCGCCGGCGCCGACGGCCTGTCGATTCAGCCGCTCTACGCCGCCGATCCGGATCGTCCGATGCTGTGCGCTCGCCCCGGCGGCTCCGGGGATCCCCAACGGCCCTGGGACCTGCGCACCCGCATTGACCATCCCGACCCGGCGCGGGCCAACGCCCTGGCGCTGGAGGCCCTGACCGGCGGCTCGGCCTCCCTCGTCCTGCGCCTGGACCCCACGGGCGAAACCGGCGTCGCGGCGGAATCGCAGGATGATCTGGCCCGCGCCCTCGACGGCGTGCTCCTCGATCTGGCGCCGGTGGCGCTGGACGCCGGTTTCCTGGGGCCCGAGGCCGCCGACTGGCTGGCGGTCCTGGCCAAGGGCGCGCCCGAGGCGCCCCTGGCCTTCCACCTAGACCCCTTTTCGACCTTCGCGGGCATGGGCGGCGACGGGCCGCTTTCGACCCATGTGAACACCGCCGCCCAGACCGCCGCCCGTCACGCCGGCGCCTATCCGCGCGCCTCGCTGTTCCTGGCTTCTGGCCGGTTCGTGCATGAGGCGGGCGGGACCGAGGCGCAGGAGCTGGGCGTCATGGCCGCCTCGGCGGTCGCCGCGCTGCGCGCCCTGGAGAGCGCCGGGATCGAGGCGGCCGAAGGGCTGAAGCGCATCACGCTGGGCCTCAGCGCCGACGCCCGTTATCCGCTCCAGATCGCCAAACTCCGCGCCGCCCGCGCCATCTGGGCGCGCATCGCCCAGGCCTGCGGATCGGACGCGCCCGCCGTGATCGAGGTCCGGTCATCGGCGAGGATGCTGGCGGATCGGGGCGTGCACAACAATCTGCTGCGCCTGACCGCCTCGGCCTTCGCCGGCGCCGTCGGCGGCGTCCAGGCGATCATCCTTGATCCCTTCACAGCGCCCCTGGGCGGCGACAATCCGCTGGCCCGCCGTCAGGCCCGCAACATCCAGCTGGTGCTGATGGAGGAAGCCCATCTGGGCCGCGTCGCCGATCCGGCGGGCGGCGCGCATTATTTCGAGCAGCTCACCGACGAACTCGCCCGCGCGGGCTGGGCCGCCTTCCAGGCCATCGAGGCCGAAGGCGGGCTGGCGGCCAGCCTGACGTCGGGCGCCCTGACCGACCGCACGGTCGCCGCGCGCGACGCCCTGGTCGCCGCCGTCCGCGACGGTTCGGCGCCGATTCTGGGTGTCAGCCTCTATCCCGCCGACGAAGACCCCGTCGTGGTCGATCCGCGCCCGGCCCGCGCCGCCGACCCGCGCCAGGCCGGCCCCGACGACACGGCCGCGCCCTTCACACCCATTCGCCTGTCCGATTTTGCGGAGGGCTCCGCATGAGCCTGCCCGACTTCACCACCGTTCCGTTCTCCCCCGCCGGATCGCCCGCGTCCGCGCCTGGCGACCCGTGGGTTTCGCCCGAACAGATCGCCGTGGCGCCGTCCTACGGCCCGGCGGACATCCAGGACCTGGACTTCATCCACGGCCTGCCCGGGATCGCGCCCTATCTGCGCGGTCCCTATCCCAGCATGTATGCGACCAATCCGTGGACCATCCGCCAGTATGCGGGCTTCTCCACGGCCGAGGATTCCAACGCCTTCTATCGCCGCAACCTGGCGGCCGGTCAGAAGGGCCTGTCGATCGCCTTCGATCTGGCCACGCACCGGGGCTATGATTCCGACCATCCGCGCGTGGCGGGCGACGTGGGCATGGCGGGGGTCGCCATCGATTCCATCCTGGACATGCAGACCCTGTTCTCGGGCATTCCGCTGGACCAGATGAGCGTCTCCATGACCATGAACGGCGCCGTCCTGCCGATCATGGCGCTCTACATCGTCGCCGCCGAGGAACAGGGCGTCAGCCGCGAAAAACTGACCGGGACCATCCAGAACGACATCCTCAAGGAGTTCATGGTCCGCAACACCTATATCTACCCGCCCGCCCCCTCGATGCGGATAATTTCGGATATCTTTTCCTATACTTCTCGTGAAATGCCGAAGTTCAACTCGATCTCCATCTCCGGCTATCACATGCAGGAGGCCGGGGCGACGGCGGACCTTGAGCTGGCCTACACCCTGGCGGACGGGGTCGAATACGTCCGCGCGGGCGTGGCGGCGGGGCTGGGCATCGACGCCTTCGCTCCCCGCCTGTCGTTCTTCTGGGCCATCGGCATGAACCACTTCATGGAAGTGGCCAAGATGCGCGCCGGGCGTCTGCTGTGGGCCGGCCTTATTAAGCGCGAGTTCGCGCCGAAATCCGACAAGTCCCTGGCCCTGCGCGCCCACTGCCAGACCTCCGGCTGGTCCCTGGCGGCCCAGGACGTGTTCAACAACGTCCCGCGCACCGCCATCGAAGCCATGGCCGCCGCCCATGGCGGAACCCAGAGCCTGCACACCAACTCGCTCGACGAGGCCCTGGCCCTGCCTACCGATTTTTCGGCCCGCATCGCCCGCAACACCCAGATCTTCCTCCAGCGCGAAACCGGCATGACCGACAGCGCCGACGTGTGGGGCGGCAGCTACTATGTCGAGCGCCTGACCCACGATCTGGCGACCCGCGCCCTGGCCCACATCGAGGAGGTGGAAAAGCTGGGCGGCATGGCCAGGGCCATCGAGGCCGGCATCCCCAAGCTGCGCATCGAAGAGGCCGCCGCCCGCACCCAGGCCCGCATCGACACCGGCCAGCAGACGGTGGTGGGGGTGAACAAATATCTCTCGGACCTGGCCGACGACATTCCGGTGCTCAAGGTCGACAACGCCCAGGTGCGCGCCCAGCAGATCAGCAAGCTGCAGCGGCTGCGCGCCGAGCGCGACGAGGCCGCCTGCCAGACCGCTCTGCAGGCCCTCACCAACGGTGCGGCGGGCCGGGCCAACCTGCTGGAACTGTGCGTCGACGCCGCCCGCGCCCGCGCCACCGTGGGCGAAATGTCCGACGCCATGGAGGCCGCCTTCGGCCGCCATGTGGCCCAGGTTCAGACCGTGCGCGGCGTCTATGCGGCCGAGGCCGGGAACGACGCGAAACTGGCCCGCGCCAGGGGCATGGTCGCCGCCTTCATGGAGAACGACGGCGGGCCGCCGCGCATTCTGGTGGCCAAGCTGGGCCAGGACGGCCACGACCGGGGCCAGAAGGTCGTCGCATCCGCATACGGCGACATCGGCTTCGACGCGGACGCCGGCCCCCTGTTCCAGACCCCCGCCGAAGCGGCGAAACAGGCGGTCGACAGCAACGTCCACGTGGTCGGCGCTTCGTCCCTGGCGGCGGGCCACCTGACCTTGGTGCCGGAACTGAAGGCCGAACTGGAGAAGCTGGGCCGCCCCGACATCATGATCGTGGTGGGCGGCGTCATCCCGCCCGCCGACGTGCCCGCCTTGCTGGAAAGCGGCGCCGCGGCCGTCTATCCGCCGGGCACGGTCATCGCCGATTGCGCCATCGACCTGCTGGATCGGCTGAACGAACGCCTCGGCTACGCCCAGCCGCCCGCCGCGAAAACCTAGAGCGAAATCGGTTCAGTCGGACGCAGTCCGACTGAGCTCAGATTTCGCTTCACTTTGATTCTGGACCATTTTTTGGATTCAGGTCGATTCGACCTGAAGCAAAAATGGTCTAGCCGGTCAGGGGCACCGAGGTTCCCGGCCCGCCCGCGAACGGCGGCGGCGCGGACGGCGGAGCAGGCGGCAGGTCGCGGCCTCCGGCGAATCGGATCAGGGCGTCGATGCGCTTCTCGATGGGCGGATGGGTGGCGAACAGGCCCGAGAAGCCCGCGCTTTTCTCCTGATTGTCCAGGAACATGCCGCGCAGTTCGTCCGGCGCCTCCAGTTTCGACTGGCCCGACACCTTGCGCAGGGCCGAGATCATGGCGTCCGGGTTCTTGGTCAGTTCGGCGGCGCCCGCATCGGCCACATATTCGCGGGTGCGCGACAGCATCATGCGGATCACAGCCGCCAGGACGAAGCCGATCACGGCGATGGCGATGCCGATCAGGATCAGGGGCCCGGCGTTCTTGTTGTTTCCGCCCCGCCCCCCGCGCGAGAAGAACAGGCCCCGGAACACCAGTTCGGCCATGACGCTGATGATGCCCGCGAAGATCGAGGCGATCACCATGGTGCGCACGTCCTTGTTGATGACGTGGGTCAGTTCGTGGGCCAGCACCGCCTCCATCTCGTCGCGGGTCAGGGCGCCCATCAGGCCGCGCGTGACGGTGACGGAATAGCGCCCTTCATGCAGCCCCGAGGCGTAGGCGTTCAGTTCGGGCCGCTCGATGATGCGCAGGGCCGGCGTGCGCAGGCCGCGCGAGATCGAGAGGTTTTCCAGGAGGTTGTAAAGCTCCGGCTCGTCCCGGCGTTCGACCTTTTTCGCGCCGGTCATGACGTCGATCATCTTCTGGCTGCCCAGATAGGCGATGGCGAACCAGAGGGCGGCGATGACCAGGGCCGTGGGCACGGTCCAGCCCAGCATGGAAGCCGCCAGGGCCATGTCGTCGCCCAGGTCGCCCCCGGACGGCGCGATGATCCCGAACCCCATCAGCACCAGCTGGAGCCCGTAGAGGATCACCACCAGCAGCACCGGGAACCCGGCCAGCAGCAGGATCGACCGGGTGTTGTTGGCCCAGATGTGGGTCTTGAGCCCGACGGCCTGACCGTAGAAAGCGGCCATGACGCCCTAGAACTTCACCTGCGGCGGCGCCGCGTTCAGGGCCGCGCGGTCGGTCTCGCCCAGGTCGAAGAAGGGCTTGTCCGAGCCGAAGCCCACCAGGGCGGCGAACAGGATGGTCGGGAACTGGCGGCGCACCGCGTTGAACTCGGCCACCGCGTTGTTGAAGAAGCGGCGGGCGGCGGCCAGCTTGTTCTCGATGTCCGACAGGTCGAGTTGGAGCTGCTGGAAATTGGCGCTGGCCTTCAGGTCCGGATAGGCCTCCGACAGGGCGAACAGTCGCCCCAGCGCGCCGGTCAGCATGTTCTCGGCCTGCACCTTGTCATTGACGCTGGTGGCGCTGGCGGCCGCCGCGCGGGCCTGTGTCACGGCGTCCAGTGTGCCGCGCTCGTGGCTGGCATAGCCCTTCACCGCTTCGACCAGGTTGGGAATCAGATCCTGGCGCTGCTTCAGCTGCACGTCGATGTCGGCGAATGACTGGTCGGCGGACTGATTCAGCGTCACCAGCCGATTGTAGGCGCCGACGACGAGAAACAGCAGAACGACGACGACGGCGCCGATGATGATCCAGGTCAGCATGCAAGACCCTCCATGATTTGAAGCGCCCACTATCGCGCGAACCGGGCCCCAAGCCCAAATGAAAACGAACGATCAACGGAATTGTCAGACGTTGCGGGTTCCGCCCTTGATCGGAAACACGCGCCGCCTGGCCCCAGCCGCCCCGGCCCGTTGCACCATCGGCCTTCGTCGAAAGAAAAAGGGCGGCGCCTGGAAGGCGCCGCCCCTGATCGTCTGGGCCGTGAGGCTGGATCAGCCTTCGGCCTTTTCGCCTTCCAGCTCCAGGGCCAGGTCGGCCGGCAGCGGTTCGACCGCGTTCTCGCGCTGTTGCGTGAGGGCCGCGTCGCGCTCGTTGGCGATCTTCTGCAGGGAGCGCAGATAGGCGCCCGTGCCCGCCGGGATCAGGCGGCCCACGATGACGTTCTCCTTCAGCCCTTCCAGGGTGTCCACCTTGCCGTTGACCGAGGCGTCGGTCAGCACGCGGGTGGTCTCCTGGAACGACGCCGCCGAGATGAAGCTGCGGGTCTGCAGCGACGCCTTGGTGATGCCCAGTAGGACCGGCTGCACGATGGCCGGACGCCCCTTGCGCGCCTCGGCCTTGACGTTCTCGGCGTCGACCTCGGGCTTGTCCAGGTGGTCGCCCTTGATGAGGCCGGTGTCGCCGGGCTCGAGGATCTCGACCTTCTGCAGCATCTGGCGGACGATCACCTCGATGTGCTTGTCGTTGATCGGCACGCCCTGCAGTCGATAGACCTCCTGCACCTCGTTGACGAGGTATTCGGCCAGGGCCTCGACGCCCTGGATGCGCAGCAGGTCGTGCGGATCCGGGTTGCCGTCGATGATGTAGTCGCCCTTCTGGATCAGATCGCCGTCGTGGACGGAGATGTGCTTGCCCTTGGGGATCAGGAACTCGA
>JAEZCL010000039.1 GCA_023433585.1 Pseudomonadota bacterium | reverse complement strand
GCCCAGGTCGCCGCGACCGAAGCCGCTGGCCGCGCGGTCGAGGCCGCACCGCCCGCCGCCTCGACGCCGATCATCGTCCCCACGTCGGCAGAGCCGGAACCCGCGCCCAGCGTCGGCTGAGCCTGATCGCGCCAATCGTCGCGGCCTGACCGCGATGTCGTGGTTTTGCCGTCGTCGATGGCCTATGTTCCGCCCGTCATGAGCGACCACACTTCCGATCTCGGGCACGTCCGACCCTGGCGCCACATCGAGCGCCGCAAGAGCCGCCAGATCATGGTCGGCTCCGTTCCCGTCGGCGGAGGGGCGCCGATCAGCGTCCAGTCGATGACCAACACCCCGACCACGGACGCGGTCGCGACCCTGAACCAGATCCGTCAGTTGGAAGAGGCCGGGGCCGACATCGTCCGCGTCTCGTGCCCGGACGAGGACTCCACCGCCGCCTTCCGCACCATCGCCCGCGAGGCGAAGGTCCCGCTCGTGGCCGATATCCATTTCCACTACAAGCGCGGCATCGAGGCGGCCCAGGCGGGCGCTGCCTGCCTGCGCATCAACCCCGGCAACATCGGCTCGAAGGAGCGGGTGCGCGAAGTCATCCAGGCCGCCCGCGACCACGGCTGCTCCATGCGCATCGGCGTCAACGCCGGCTCTCTGGAAAAGGAGCTGCTGGAGAAGTACGGCGAGCCCTGTCCCGACGCGATGGTCGAAAGCGCGCTGAACCACGCCCGCATCCTGCAGGACGAAGACTTCCACGAGTTCAAGATCTCGGTGAAGGCGTCTGATCCCTTCCTGACCGTCGCCGCCTATCAACAGCTGGCCGAGGTCATCGACTGCCCCCTGCACCTGGGCGTGACCGAGGCGGGACCCTTGCGCACCGGCACCATCAAGTCGGCCATCGGCATGGGCAACATGCTGTGGGCGGGCATCGGCGACACCATCCGCGTGTCCCTGGCCGCCGACCCGGTGGAAGAGGTCAAGGTCGGCTTCGACATCCTCAAGTCGCTGGGCCTGCGCCACCGGGGGGTGAACATCATCGCCTGCCCGTCCTGCGCGCGTCAGGGCTTCAACGTCATCGAGACGGTGGGGATTCTCGAAGAGCGGCTGGCCCATGTGACCACCCCCATGAGCCTGTCGATCATCGGCTGCGTGGTGAACGGGCCGGGCGAGGCGCTCTACACCGACGTGGGGTTCACCGGCGGCGGCAAGGGGGCGGGCATGGTCTATCTGGCCGGCAAGCCCGACCACAAGCAGGACAACGGCTCCATGGTCGACCACATCGTCGAACTGGTGGAGAAGAAGGCCGCCGAACTGGAGGCCGAGCGCGCCGCCCAAAGCTCTGGCCAGCCTCCGCTCGCCGCCGCGGAATAATCACTCCGCCAGGAACGCCTCCACCTGGGCCAGGAAGGCTTCGGGCTGGTCCAGCATGATGAAATGCAGGGCCTCGTCCACACGGACCAGCCGCGCGCCCGGCAGGCCCGCATACTCCCGAGCATAGAGGGCGTCCGTCTGCGACGCCGGCATGTTCATGGCCGTGTGCCAGGCGTAGAGCACCGTCACCGGCGTGGTCATGTCCGCCAGACCCTCGCGCAGGTCGGTGGTCATGATCTCGCGCAGCGCCCGGGCGGTGAAGCCGCGGTCCGACGCCATGGACCAGGCCAGCACCTCGGCGCGGGCGGCTTCGTCGGCGACCATGGTCGCCGCGGTGCCCTGCTGCATCCGCGCATAGGCGGCGTCATCGGCGGCCAGCACCTGATCGTGGGCGGCGGCGGCGAACGGCTCGGCCGAGGCCGCCGTCACCTGGGGTCCGAACAGGGCGCTGAAGAACGGCAGGGCGTCCACCACCATGACCCGGCCGATGAGATCGGGATGACGCTGGGCCAGCATCAGGCCCGAGGCGCCGCCCATGGAATGGCCGATGAAGGCGGGGCGCTCCAGCCCCTGCTCGCGGATATAGCGGGCCGCCTCGTCGACCATGGGCGCCCAGACCGCCCCGTCGCCGTCCGGCGCCGGGGCGCCCGCGAAGCCGGAAACCTGGATCAGGTGCAGGCGATGACGCCCGGACAGGGCCTGGGCCAGGCCGCGCCACGTCTCGCGCGAGGAGGCCAGGCCGTGGATCAGCACCACGTCGGGGCCGTCGCCGACCACCTCCACACTGATGCGGTCGGAGGTGAAGCCGGGCGCCTCGGCCGCGACTTGGGCGCGGGCGGGGCTGGGCTGGGCCGCCGCCGCACCGAAGCCCAAGGTCGTGAAGAACAGGGCGATCAGGGCGCACAGCATGGCGCGCCCGCTTCTGAAGCGGTCGTTGAACATGGTCTTTCTCCTTGAAAAGGGAGCGCGGCCTCAGCCGTGCGGATTGTCGAAGACGTCCTCCACCCTCAGCCCGAACTGGGCCGCGATGCGGTAGGCGAGGTCCAGGGACGGGTCGTGCTTCTCGGTCTCCAGGGCGTTGATGGCCTGGCGCGAGACGCCGATGCGCTGACCCAGCTCGGCCTGGCTCCAGCCCTTCTCGGCGCGCAGGACGCGAAGGCGGTTCCTCATCAGTGGGAATCCCTGACGAACGGGGTCACGACGCCGTAAAGCGCCCAGAACAGGGCGTAGATGATCCAGCCCGGCGCGTGGGGCGCATCCGCATAGCTCTCCATGAAGCCCCAGGCCGTAAACAGGGCCATGGCCAGACCCGCCGATATGATGAAGCGCTTGGCGGTCAGGCCGCGCACATACTCGTCGGATTCACGCATCAGCATCAGGGTGGCCCAGATCTGCCCCGCCACCGGCGCGGCGACCGCCAGCCCCAGCGCATAGGCGCCCCAGCCGGCGGCGTCATCGAAGGCCCCGAAGATCGCCGCCATGTTCACGGCCACATATCCGCCCATGAAGGCGAAGGTCCGAATGAGGTACCGCTTGTGAGCGGCGACGGTGTCGGTCATGTCATGCTATCCTGACTGAATGTCAGGTAAACATGACATACGCGGAATGTCAGGTCAACCGGGATAATTATACTTGCCATACCCAAATGGTCTGCTATCTTAGGCTCAACAAGGGATTGAGCCATGTCCAAGCTGTCAGCACCGCACTTCCACAACGAACGCGCCGCCTACGCATACGTCGAGGCGCGCATCTGGCCTGACGGGCCGGTCTGCCCCAAGTGCGGGGGCGTGGAGCGCATCGGCTTGATGAAGGGGAAGAGCACCCGCATCGGCCTCTACAAGTGCTACCAGTGCCGCTCTCCGTTCACCGTGAAGGTCGGGACCGTCTTTGAGTCCTCGCACGTGCCGCTGCGTCTGTGGCTACAGGCGATCTACCTGATCGCGGGCAGCAAGAAGGGCATCAGCGCGAACCAGCTGCACCGTACCTTGGGAGTGACCCCCAAGACCGCGTGGTTCATGGGCCATCGCATCCGTGAGGCCATGCGCTCTGGCGACCTGTCGCCGTTCGGAGCGGGTGGCGGCATGGTGGAGGCGGACGAGACCTTCATCGGTCGTGAGCCGGGCGCCAAGCCGGGCCGCAAGGACGCTCACAAGAAGAACCGCGTGCTGTCGCTGATCGACCGCGAAACCGGCCGCGCCCGTTCGTTCGTGGTGGACAACTTCAAGATCGAAACCGTCGTGCCCATCCTTGAGGCGAACATCGCCCGTGAGGCCGTGCTGATGACCGACGAGGCCCACCACTATCGACAGCCCGGTCGCGCCTTCGCTGGCCATGAGCGCGTGAACCACGGCAAGGACGAGTATGTCCGCCCCGGCGCTCCGACCATCCACACCAACACCGTCGAGGGCTACTACAGCATCTTCAAACGGGGCATGCGCGGCATCTACCAGCACTGCTCCAAGAAGCACCTGCACCGCTACATGGCGGAGTTCGATTTCCGCTACTCCAACCGTCAGGCGCTGGGCGTTGACGACAGTGCGCGGGCCGATACCCTGCTGATGGGTGTGGTCGGCAAGCGACTGACCTATGAAACGACTGGTGCAAGGCAATGACGAAGGCGGCAAATCCCGACGACCCGGACCAGTCGGAGCGGTTCAAGAAGACCGTCCGCGATTTAGAGAAGGCTGGCGAACTAAGCCCCACCGAAGCCGATGAGGCGTTCGAGCGGGCTATCAGTCGAGTGCTGCCCAAGAAGACAAAACCGGACGACTGAGGGCGAGTGCGTTCCTGCTGGCGCTCTGGCGGCGCCATGCTCGCGGCATGGAAACTCGACTAAGCGCGGCCTTGGGTCTCACTCGCTGCCATCTGAATGGCGAGTTGCGACCTGTCATTGGAGTTGAGTTTTCGCCCCAAGGCGCGATGACGCTCTCCGAGTTTAGCCGCCGTTATGATGACCTTGTGAACGGTCGCGCCGTTCTCCCGCTCGAAGGCGGCCACACCGCTCTCAGCGTCCGCTAGCCAGTCGTCAAAACTGTTTTGCATACCCTCGTTGGTTTCCTGAACCGCGCCCCAATCCTCGCGCCGAAACCACGCTACCGAAAACACAGCCTTGGACATTGCCACCTCCCCTGATGAGGCATGCTAACCGCGCCTACTCCTTCAAGCGAGTCGAGAGGTGGCGCATGAAGGCGCGGACGCTGTCATAGATCTCCACCGCCCTTTCCTCATCATAGAGGTCACGGCCATGCATTGCGTAGTTCCGCCAAGCGTTTTTGATGACCCGGAAATGGGCCGCCGCTTCCGAGAACCACTGCTCGTCTTCGGCGCCGTGAGTACGCTTGTTCACGGCCTTCATCGCCGCCTCGATCTGGACGAGAATTTGGTGCCACTGTTCCTTGGGGGTGGTGACACCCACCTCGGTCTGTAGCGCCAAAATGGCGGGCTCCAGCGCCCGCATCAGGTGCATCACCATCGCGGTCCAGCGCCCCAGGGCGCGGCATTTTCCAGCCTCGGCTATTTCCGGAGACGATGAGGGAAACGCTGCCTCGACCGCTTCACCAAAGAGCGGTTTGGAAGGCGCGTAGAAGTCGGCGTGCGACGACGACAGGGCATAAACAGCCCGGAGCCGAAGTTCGTCACAGAATGCGGAGACAAGCTGGCCTGAGAAGTTGTAAAGCGCGCGAACATCACCAGCCATGATCCGGTTCTGGTTCGGCGCAAGCCTGACGATACGCGCCTGAATCCCTGCGATGCGCTCCAAAGCGCCGCGTGTCGCGGGCATGACCAGTTGCGCTTCAATGTCAGCCAGCGCCCTCGTTGATTGGATTAGAATCGAGACCGGCTCGTCTTCCAAAATCAGGTAGGAACGACCGCATTGCTTGATTTCAAGCTCCAGCTTGTCTGCCAGCAGAGTGATGTTGGACGTGCACCCCACGAAATGATCGCTGGCGATTTTCAGCATGTCCCAAAGGCTCACGATGGCGAAGCGATCCATCACCCTACCTCACTCGCTTGGGTATGGAAAGTATAACAACGCCGGTCAACCTGACATCCGGCGCCAAATTCTCCATGGAGTCACCCTACGAACCCCGCCGCTCGTTTCAGGCGGTCGTTGACGGCTTCGCCCAGGCCCTCGGGGGGGATGGGGGCGACGGCGATGGCGCAGGGTTTTTCGCGGTCGGCCTCGCGCAGCATGCGGAACAGATTGGCCGCCGCCTCGCGCAGGTCGCCGGACGGGCTGAGGCTCCAGCGGCCCGGGCCGACCGCGCCGAACCCCAGCAGGATCTCGCCCTCTGCGGCCTCGACCGCGTTCAGCCGCACGGGCGCGTCGGGCGCATAGTGCAGGGCCGTGCGGCCGGGCGAACGATGGCCCTCGCCCTCGCCCGCATCCAGGGGGCCGGCGACGGCCTCGATCTCGGCGCGGGTGACCGATCCGGGGCGCAGCAGGCGCAGCGCGCCCCCCAGCGCCGAGACCACCGTGCTCTCCACCCCCACGGCGCAGGGGCCGCCGTCCACGGCCGCCCCGGCGAAGGCGCCCGTCTCTTCCATGGCGTCGGCGAAGGTGGTGGGGCTGGGGCGGCCTGACCGATTGGCCGAAGGCGCCGCCACGGGACCGCCGAAAGCCGCGATCACGGCGCGGGCGCGGGCGTGGCCGGGCACGCGCACGGCCACGGTGTCGAGCCCGGCGCGAGCCAGATCACAGACCGCCAGAGGGTCGCGGATGGGGGCCACGATCGTCAGCGGACCGGGCCAGAAGGCCTCGGCCAGCGCGCGGGCGCGGTCATCCAGCGCGGCCACCGTCTCCGCCTGGGCCGCGTCGGCCACATGGGCGATGAGGGGATTGAAGCGGGGCCGCCCCTTGGCCTCGAAAAGACGCGCCACGGCCTCGCCGTTCGAAGCGTCCGCCGCCAGCCCATAGACGGTCTCGGTGGGCAGAATCACCAGCTCGCCCCGTTTCAGGGCGACGGCGGCGTGCTGGATCTCGTCGTCGGGCGTCATGGCGCCAGCTTACGCCCTTCCGCAGCGCGAAGGCAGCCTTCATCACCAGACGCCCTTGCCTCTGCGCGCCGCATCCCTCAATCAGGTGCGAAAGAAAACGCACTGACTCTCAGGACCGTCCCATGACCTTCCGCGCCCCCGTCCGCGACCTGGCCTTCACGCTCGAGGCCATCGCCGGCATCGACCAGGTCGCCGCCACAGGCGCATTCCCCGACTATGACGCCGACCTGATGAATGCGGTGCTGGAGGCGGCGGGCCAATTCTCGCAGGAGGTGCTGGCCCCGCTGAACCGGGTCGGCGACCTGAAGGGCGCGCACTGCGTGGACGGCGACGTCACCGCCGCGCCGGGCTTCGCCGACGCCTATCGTCAGTTCGCTGCGGGCGGCTGGACGAGCCTGTCCGCCGATCCGGCCCACGGCGGCCAGAATCTGCCGAAGGCGCTGGAGTTGGCCGCTTTCGAGACGGTGCATGCGGCCAACATGGCCTTCGGCCTGTGCCCCATGCTGTCGCTGGCGGCCATAGAGGCGCTGGAGGCGCACGGGACCGAGGCCCAGAAGGCGACCTATCTGACGAAGCTGGTCTCCGGCGAATGGACCGGGGCCATGGTGCTGACCGAGCCGCACGCCGGCACGGACCTGGGCGCCCTGAGCGCCACCGCGACGCCCAACGGCGACGGGACCTACGCCCTGAACGGCCAGAAGATCTTCATCACCTGGGGCGACCATGACGCCACGGACAACATCGTGCACATGGTACTGGCCCGCCTGCCCGACGCGCCGCCCGGGCCCAAGGGAATCAGTCTGTTCCTGGCCTCGAAATTCCTGGTGAACGATGACGGCGGCCTGGGCGAACGCAACGCCTTCCGTCCGGTCGGCATCGAGCACAAGCTGGGCATCCACGCCTCGCCGACCTGCGTCATGCAGTATGAAGACGCCGTCGCCGAGCTGGTAGGCCGTCCCAACGAGGGTCTGGCCCATATGTTCGTGATGATGAACGCCGCCCGTCTGGCCGTCGGCGTCGAAGGCGTCGGCATCGCCGAGCGCGCCTATCAGCACGCCCTCGCCTACGCACTGGAACGCCGTCAGGGCACCAGTGTCTGGACCGGCGAGCGTGGCGCACCGATCTTCGATCACCCCGATGTTCGCCGCACCCTCGGCGTCATGAAGG
The DNA here is from genome assembly GCA_023433585.1 of Pseudomonadota bacterium. Classification (GTDB taxonomy): domain Bacteria; phylum Pseudomonadota; class Alphaproteobacteria; order Caulobacterales; family Caulobacteraceae; genus Brevundimonas. The sequence continues at coordinate 239 of JAEZCL010000039.1, read as the reverse complement.
CCAAGACGGCAGCGGCCCGCGCCATCTGCCTGTCCACCGGCGTTGCCGCCGATCTGGCCCGCCATGCCGCCACCGAAGAAGAGCGCAAAATCTGGAAGGGTCGTGAAGACCTGTTCACCCCGATCGCCAAGGCATGGTCCACCGACGTCGGCTGTGAAGTCGCCTCGCTGGGCGTGCAGGTGCACGGCGGCATGGGCTTCATCGAGGAAACGGGCGCAGCCCAGTATTACCGCGACGCC
>JAEZCL010000161.1 GCA_023433585.1 Pseudomonadota bacterium | reverse complement strand
CCCTGGGGGAGGGGGACCATGCGCAGCATGGTGGAGGGGGTCTGTCCGCAACCCCGCCACCCGGCTTCATCCCCGACCCGCGCCTGTCAGCGTTGGGCGGGCGAGCCTATGGCGGCGATCATGCGCCGACCGCCAGCGAGGACGATTACGCCGTTCACCGCCTGTCGCTGGGCGTGTCCGACCCGGCCCTCGATGCGCCGGACGACAGGACCTATCCCATCGAGGCGAACCTGGACCTTCTGAACGGCATCGATTTCAGGAAGGGCTGTTTCGTCGGGCAGGAGACGACCTCGCGCATGAAGCGGCGCGGGGCGATCCGCAACCGCATGGTCCCCATCGTCTTCGACGGCGCGGCGCCCGCGTTCGGGGCCGAGGTGCTGAACGGCGACCTGCGCGCGGGCGAGGTGCTGTCGGGCCGCGCCGGGATCGCCATGGCCCTGCTGCGGCTGGACCGCATGGACGGCGCCCTGAGCGTGGACGGCCGCCCGGTCAGCCCCCGCCCGCCGGACTGGTTGCCGCGCTGACGGCGCCGAACAGCGCGCGCAGCAGGTCGCGTTTGCGCGACAGTTCCTGACGGGCGCTCAGGCCCGCGCGGCCCATGTCGGCCTCCAGCTTGACCAGCGCCGCCTCCGCCGAGCCGTTGGCGCGCACCATTTGCGTCACCTCGCCGAAGTCCTGCTCCGGGCATTCGCCGCCGAAGGCCCAGTAGCGCCGCCCCTCATGCTCGGCCGTCTCCAGCACGCAGCGCCGCTCCGGCGCCAGGGACAGCCACATGACCGCGCGGAAGTCGGCCAGGGCGCTGCCGGCGAAATCGTCATGGCCCAGCAGGCCCGCCGAGGCGGCGGTGGTGTCCACGGTCTGGATGCCATCGGCCGTCACGATCTCGCGGGCGTCTCCGATGCGCCGCATGCCGTTGATCCGTTCCGAGATCTGCAAGGCCCGGTCGCGTTGGGACGCATAGAGGGTGAAGCGCTCGCCCAGCCCCGCGATGCGCGGCCAGGTGGCCTCGAACTCGTCCACCGCCACGTCCGGGGCGGCCAGCACAACCTCGTCGAAGCGCAGGGCGTCGGCCCGCTGCGACAGCCGATCCAGCGCCCGCACCAGGAAGCGGTTGCCCATGGAGTGAGCCACCAGATGCACCCGCTCGGCCCCCGTGCGTCCGGCCACGTCGGCCAGGAACTCGGCCAGGTCGTCGATCATCCGCTGGTCCGCCGCCGTGCGCGTGTCGGCGGCGTAGCCCAGCAGCGAGGCCCGCGACGGCCAGGAATAGAGGATCGGCGCCCCGTCCAGATTCATGTCCACCGCCAGCTGGGCCGTGCGGATCGCCGCGCCCTCGAAGCTGGTGTTGTAGCCGTGGATGAAGACGAAGACCTCGCGCCGTTCGGTGGCGCCGACCACGCCGCGCACCCGAGTGAAGAAGGCGTCACGGCCGTCGAGGGGCGTGACGCTGTTCAGGATCATGTGCCGGTTGGGATCGGGCCGGAACTCTAGGGTCCAGACCGAAGGGCGCGGGATTTCGCCCGGCGCCCGGTCGCGCGGCACGCTGACCTCTGCGACCCCGAAGCCGAGCTCGCCCGCCCGGCCGCCGAACATCTCCGCCGGCGCCTGTGAGCCGGTCGGCGCCCGGTGCGTGGCCCAATAGACGTTCACCAGGTCGAAGTTCGGCTCGTTGCGCAGGCGCTCGCCGTCCTCGGTCAGGGGCTCCAGCCCCGCCTCGGCCCGCGCCGCGTTCAGTTCGGCCAGATAGGGCCGGAGCGTCGGGTGCGCCCGGCCCAGGTGGTTGCGGCGGATGCGATAGGCGTTCTCGTACCAGGTCGCCCGCACGGCCGGGTCGTCGGTCAGGCGCGCCACGGCCCGCATGGGGTCAGCCATGCTGATGTGGCCCCGCCCCCGGATGCGGCTGATGCTGAGAAGGGCCGCCTGCCACGCCTCCAGCGCCTCGTCCGGAAGGCCCGCGTCCTCATAGACCTGGGCCAGGGCCAGGTGGAATTCGATCAGCGCCTCCGGATCGGTCGCCTGCAACTGGTCCAGCAGGGTCTGGTCGGCGGCGATGTATTGCAGCGCCCGCATGTCGCTGGCGGCCACAGCCTCGGCGGCGTCAGCGAGGGTGTAGGTCTGGGCCCGTGCCTCGACCGCGCCCAGAAGCAGCGCCGCGCAGGCCGCCATCACCGCCATGAACCGCATGGGCGTCCCTTCCGCTCCCGAACGGCGAAAGATTAACGCCGCCGTCGCCGCCGTCCACTTTCCAGACGTGACGGCGGGGCCTTATCGTCGCCGCCATGAGCGAATCGGATGGACATGCGGCGGGCCGCTGCGGCTGGTGCGGCCGCGACCCGCTCTATGTGGCCTATCACGACCAGGAATGGGGCGTGCCCGAGCATGACGCCCGCGCGTTGTGGGAGAAGCTGGTGCTGGACGGGTTCCAGGCCGGGCTGGCCTGGATCACCATCCTGAGGAAGCGCGAGACGATGCGCGCGGCCTTCGACGGTTTCGATCCGGAAAAGGTGGCGCGCTACGGCGAGGCGGAGCGGGCGCGGCTGCTGGCCGATCCGGGGATCATCCGCTCGCGCGCCAAGATCGAGGCGGCCATCGGCGGGGCGCGCATCTGGCTGGACATGCATGAGCAGGGCGAGGATTTCAGCGCCTGGCTGTGGGGTTTCGTGGACGGCGCGCCGATCCGGAACGCCTGGACCGATTACCGCCAGGCCCCGACCCAGACCCCGCAATCGGTCGCCATGGCCAAGGCGCTGAAGGCGCGCGGCTTCAAGTTCTGCGGCCCGGTCATCACCTACGCCTTCATGCAGGCGACCGGCATGGTCAACGATCACCAGACCGCGTGCTTCCGCCACAGGGCGGTTCAGGATATGGCCCGCTGATGTCCAGGATTTCGTCCGCCCTCGGCCCCAATCTGACGCTGGAAGCCCTGTGCGCCGGGCCGGTCTGCGGCGTGGACGAGGCGGGGCGCGGGCCGTGGGCCGGGCCGGTGTCGGCCGCCGCTGTGATCATGAACCCGGCCGACCTGCCCGAGGGGGTCAATGACTCCAAGACGTTGACGGCCAAGGCCCGCGCGCGGCTGGAGATCGAGATCAAGGCCCGCGCCGTGGCCTGGGGCGTCGGTTTCGCCTCGGCGCGCGAGATCGAGGATCTGAACATCCTGAAGGCCACCGGCCTGGCCATGTGCCGGGCCATCGAGCAGTTATCTGTGACGCCCGTCACGGCGCTGGTGGACGGCAACCACGCCTTCGCCCTGCCGTGCCCGGTGCGGACGGTGGTGGGCGGGGACGGCCTGTCCCTGTCCATCGCGGCGGCCTCGATCCTGGCCAAGACGGCGCGGGACCGGGTGATGGTCGAACTGGACGGCCTCTACCCCCAGTACGGCTTCGCCGGCCACAAGGGCTACAACGCCCCGGTCCACCAGCAGGCCCTGCGCGAGCACGGCCCCTGTCCCGAACACCGCCGCACCTGGGCCCCGATCCGGGCGTTGCTGGCGGGGGACGTTTAGGAGAAGCGTGTAGGCAGGGACGCTTCTGTTCCCCGTCATCGCCGGGCCTGTCCCGGCGATCCATACGCTCCGACACCGCAAGGCGAGCGCGGAACGTTCCGCGAGTATGGATTCCCGGCACAAGGCCGGGAATGACGAGCGTGGAGTATGAGCGTCCCCTGCCTAGTCCAGCGCCGCCCCGGCCAGAGCGCAGAGCGCCAGGGCGGTCACGAATCCGGCGAACAGAGCGCCGGGACGCGGCGCCCGAGCCCTGGCCGGCGCCGAGTCCGCCACGCCCGCATCCTCATCCCGCCAGTCGTTGGCCGGCTCGGGCCAGCCGTGCCGCGCGGCGGGCGCCCGCCAGGCGGCCCAGCCGTTCAGCTGTTCGATGCAGCGGGGCGACACCCGCACCGGCGCGCCCGGATCGGTGCTGGACGCCAGCGGCATGGGTCGGTCAAGAGGGGGCCGATCCAGGGGCGGCCGCGCGGTCATGCCGCCGCCGCCAGGGTCACGGGCCGCTCGCTGGCCACGAACAGATATTCGACGTTCCTCAAGCGGCCGACCGCGCCCACCTTCTCGCCCTTCGGATTATGGATGCCGATGCGCGCGCCAACATAACGCGGGCGGGCGATCTCGACCACCTGCACATGCCCGCGCGCCGACAGCATGTCCGTCAGGTCGTCGCGCGACAGGAAGCCCTCGTCGTTGAACGACACGATCAGGTTCGGCGCCCTCAGCCCGTCGATCACCGCCTGCATGGCCTCGCGGATGCGGGGGCGGCTGTTGAAGGGGCTCTTGCGCTCGCGCACGTCCACCCGCTTGTTGGCCACGCCGTAGGTCTCGGGCTTGTCCCACAGCACCAGGCTCTCCCACACATGATAGTTGGCCAGGTAGGAATGCTGGTTATAGGGCGGGTCCAGATAGACCAGGTCCGCCTCCACCTCGGCCGCCATGGCCACCGCGTCGCCGCGCGTGGCCCGGCACGGCCCGGCGGCCACGGCCGGCTGCATGGCCGGCAGGCGCAGCTCGAGGTCCTTCAGCGCCCGCGGCGCCCACTGCTTCATATAGGCCATCTGCAGCCCGGCGGTGGAATCCACCCGGTCCGCCGCCTCCATCAGCGAGACCAGCACGACCGCCTTCAGTTCGGGCTCCAGCCCCATGGCCTCGATCCGCTCGCGCATCGCGTCGATGCGCGCGCCGTTGCGGGGATGAAAGAAGCGCGCGTCCTCGCAGCACGCCCGGGTGAACCAGCCCGGCTCGCCCTTCAGCGCCGCCAGCTCGTCCAGCACTCTTTGCGCCGGTTCGGCCCATCGCTCCCGATCCGCCTGGACGTAGCAGGTGGCCAGCACATGGGCGTAGGCGTTCAGATCGTTGGCGTGGACCCGATACCCCTCGCCCTTCAGCGCATGGCCCACGCGCGCCGTGCCGCTGAACAGATCGCACACCGTCCCCCCGTCCGGCAGCACCCCGCGCACCGCCCCGGCGATCCGGCCCAGAAGGGCCCGCTTGGAGCCGATGTATTTAATCATGCCGCCTCGCCGGTGAATCCCAGGCGCCAGTGTGGCCGGGCGGGGAGCGGGAGGGAAGGGGGCGGCCGCCGCACCGTCATTCTCCCTCCCCTTCATGGGGAGGGGGGTCGGCGCGCAGCGACGGCCGGGTGGGGAGGGCTGGGCGACAAGGGCGCTGTCTTTACGCTACCGCTCGCGTCGCGGACGCTCGCTGCTTGAACGCATCGTTTTTACGCTACCGCTCGGCACGCGGCGTCTCGCTGCTTGAGCGTGGCTGTCTCGCCTTGCCGCCCCCACCCGCTTCGCCTTCGGCTCCGCCCCCTCCCCATGAAGGGGAGGGAGAACGCCCGCGTCCCGCCCTCAAGTCGCGAGCATAGGGCCCCCATCATGGCCAATCCTCCGCCTTGCCCGGCGGGATGCCCTCGTCCTCGCGCCAGGCGTCACGGTTGGCCTCCAGGGTGATCTCGTCCAGCCGGACCAGATGCCTCAGCCGGCCGTCCTGATCCCAGAATTCGTCGGCCCAGGCGTGCTTGCGCATATAGTCCCGGTCCGCCGCCGCCGCCTCGGCTCCCAGCCGTTCGGCGCGCCAGTCCAGCACGAAGCCCGCGTGCCACAACGGAACCTCGTGCAGAGGCCCGCCCTGCATGGCCTCGGCCAGCTTCTCGGCCAGCATCCGGGTCTCGTCTCGCCGGGCGCGGAACGTATCCATCGCCCGCCGCGCGCGCCGCTCCCATCCCTCCGCCGGCTCCGGCTCGGGGTCCTCGGCGCGCAGCCGTCGCCACCCCTCCGCCGCTCGCCGCCGCCACAGATTGGCCAGCCCTACGTCATAGCGCAGCGCCAGCGAGGCGCCCGTTTCCCCCCGCTCCCAGGCCCGCCGCACCTGGTCCCAGGTATCCTCGCTCCTGATCTTCGGCGGCTTCCGGTCGTCCATGCCGGGCAAGGTGCGGCGCCCCTGCGTCATGACCGGACGCACCGTCTCCCTTCTCCCCTCGGGGGAGAAGGTGGGCCGCGAAGCGGCTCGGATGAGGGGGCTGAGTCCGTCGCAGGGCGGTCAGACGACGAGGCGCGGACAGAACCCCCTCAACCGTCATGCTGCGCATGACACCTTCTCCCCCGTGGGGAGAAGGGCCTTTCGTCACGCCCGCCGGTACCGCCCCCGCCCGTCGAACACGATCCAGCCGCGATCCCTCAGCACCTGCAGTTGCTGCCTGATCTTGGGCCGCACGTTGTTGTTGGCCGGATAGAGCGCCGACAGCCGGGCCTCGAAGGCGTAGATGTCGGCCAGGGTGAAGTCGGGGCGGCCGGTGCGGGCGGTGTGGTCCTCCACGCACTTCATCACGTCGAGCAGCCAACCGCGCATGGTCAGGGCGGCGTCGCGCAGGAACAGGGTCGCGCGCCAGCGGTCCAGCACCTCGGCGCGAGGCGTGGAGACGCCCGCCCGGATCAGGGGAATGCGCCCGGCGGCGGGCACGTCCCCGATCAGGATGTTGCACCCCTGCCATCCCGCGCGGCGCGCGTGGGGGCCGAGCGGCTTGCGCGGCTCGATGATGGACGGGGTGAAGAAGTGGTTGGGCACCACGATCAGGTCGGTGACGCGGGTGCGGCCCTTGTCATAGCCCAGCACGAACAGGCTGGGATTGTTCGGCGCGGCCAGGCGGGCCGTCATGGCGGCGTAGGCGCCTGCCATCGACACAACCGATAATGACGCAGCGTGTGTTCATGCGTTGTTTCAGTCGCGTCAGCCGCCGTTAACCTGACCTTCAGGCCGCGATGATTCGATTCCCCAACGGGTAGGACGGACCATGGCACTCAGCGCAATCGCTCGCGAGGCGAGCATAGACCTTCAGCTAGCAACGCAGGGGGCCAAGTTTCGGACAATTCTGGCCGACCCGCCGTGGCAGTTTCAGAATCGGACCGGGAAAATCGCACCAGAGCATCATCGCCTGAGCAGATATCCGACGATGGAGCTTGCCGACATCTGCGCTCTTCCTGTCGAAAGCTCCGCAACGGAGACGGCCCACCTCTACATGTGGGTGCCAAATGCTCTGCTCCCCGATGGTCTGAAGGTGATGGAGGCTTGGGGCTTCACCTACAAGTCCAACCTGATCTGGCACAAAATCCGCAAAGACGGCGGTTCGGACGGGCGGGGCGTGGGCTTTTACTTTCGCAATGTGACGGAGATCATTCTATTCGGAACACGCGGCAAGAACGCCCGTACCGCGCCTCCGGGGCGTAGTCAGGTGAATATGATCCAGACCCGAAAGCGGGAACACAGCCGAAAGCCGGACGAACAGTACAAGCTGATCGAGGCGTGTAGCGAAGGTCCCTACTTGGAACTATTCGCACGAGGGGAGAGGCTAGGGTGGCAAAGCTGGGGAAATCAGGCGGACGCTACATACGTGCCCGACTGGCCGACCTACCGGAGTGTCGGCTAGTATCAGCCGATCCCCGAATGACCCGTCAGCACACGATAGAGCTCCGCCGCCCCGCCCGTCCCGGGAACGAAGCGCTGAGCGTTAAAGTCTGCTGACTCAAGTTGCACTTGATCAAACAGAGTTCGGAACTGCGCCTTGGTGATTATATCGCTCTCACTGGTGAAGTAGCGATAGGCTGGCCGTAAGAATCGGGCAAACGCATTGAAGCCGTTCGTTCTTTGAATCATCACTCCCTGCCCAGTGCTCCGCCAAGCCCTTGGCCAGCGCTCAGAAACGGCCGTGAAGTAATTAATGATTATCTCCAGAATGGCGGCATCTTCCCCATTTCGGAAGAGATCATAAAATATCCGCCGGCTGTGATCGCGCGCCGAAATGGGCTCCCAAAAGCCGAATCGTTTTCCTCGATCTCGATCACCATCTGGATCGGTGGAAATGTACGGCAATATGCCTTTTACTACTGTGGCTTGAGACAGCGTTTCGGCGAAGCGTCCGTCAGTGGCGACGCCGAGCCGCTTAATGCGACCCTGAAAAGGACTGAGCTCAGATCTATCAAGCGCCACCGTAATTTCATGACAAGTCTTTTCTGGACTCCTCTCTGTAGCTACTGCGAACAGGTCGTAAACCAAACTCCGGTTCACTTTTGTTTGGGTGAGGTTGACCTTCGAGAATAACAGGGCCTCGGTAGCGTCATCGGCTCCTATGAAAACCGTTACCGACAAGTCGAAATCGACGTCGCCGAGCTGGAGACCGCGCAGCCTATGCTGACCGTCAATAATGGTGGCCGCCTCCTCAAGAGGGATATTCAACGTAGGATCTTCAGGGTGCTCGTAGCTCGATATGAATAGCTGCTGAACATCCCGACCTTCGCTTAAGGCCACGCAACGTTCGTCGATAGAAATAACGATCGAGGTCGGGAAGCAGGCGTCCACCGTGTGGATGAATTCCGCGATCTTCTTGGCTCTCTTCTCATCAACTTTTCGCTGTATGCCCAAGAAATCGACGTAACCGTTTCGGAACGACATTCGCCGAAAGTCGAAGCGGCAGATCTTGAGGAGATCGCTACTCCTCACCGTGCCTACAAAGAACTCTCCGATGGGTTGCCTCACCGGATGGACGTACAGGGCAATCGAGTCAGTCGTCATTGGCCCGCTTCCGGAGAGAGCCCGCGCATCAGGTTCTCGGCCCCCTTGTTAAAATGATCGTCGAGACTTCCCGGACCCGTCATTATCCTGAGAAGAATTATGTGCAGGGTAACGTATATGATGTAGAACAAGATGCTCACTTGAACCAATCCTTCCGGCATCGGTGTACTTTGCGTGACATCAAAGGCGTAGAGGGAGACAGCGTAAAATCCAAGAGCCGCAACAATCAGGATAAACAGCCATCTCACAGGAAACCCACCACGGGGCTTATCTACTGCGCACAACCAAAATAGGGGCCCGATCATCGCGAAAGAGAAAAGAAAGAGTTCTCCATTCGCTATGGCAGACGACAGATGAGGCAGAAACCGCTCGGAGACGTCCTGTGCCGAGGCACTGTATGCGCGGATGTAGCTAATGGTCGCTGCTATCAGGAGCGGAAGAAGACTAAATACCGCCGTGAGACCCGGCTCACGCATAGCCGAGAATAGCGCCATCGCTTCTCGGCCGATGCGTCTGCAACCGGGCGCACATGCGGTCCAGAGACCGGTTAGATCAAGGAACCTCAACGCCCATTCTCTCAGATTCGTGCGAGCGTTTGCCCCCACTCCCCGCGCAAGCGGAACATGGGAAATGCAGGAACGCAAGTCCGGGGCCGGCCGAGGCGTTTAGGGGCTTTCGATGATGTCCTTGATTTCGCGGCGCACGGACTCGGGCGTGATGCCGTGTTGGGGATCATCCCAATTGTGCGGATATGTCCATCCGATCATCGAGAACGCGCACCACGGTCAGCCGCACGCCGTCGCGCCCGAACACGATCAGGTGTCGCGGCCGTGTCACCCTGTCCGCGCGGAGCGACCGTCGGCCGCTGGATCGCAGATGGTAGGTGAACAGGTGGCCGGGCACGGCGCGCACGCCGGGCCGGTTGGGGTCATCGGCGAGATCGGACAGGGCGTGGTCGATCAAACGGGCGTAGCGGGCGCGGGCCATGGGGCCGAAGGTCACGCGGCTGTGGCGCAGGGCGGCGGCGATGTCCGCCCGCGCCGCCGGCGAAACGGCGACACGGATCACGTGGCGCGGTCGGTGAACTCGGCTTCGACCTCGGCCTCGATCTCGTCGAGAAAGGCGCGGATGTCCGTGACCTCGATGCCCTCGCCCCGGTCGAGTTGATCCAGCCCGACCTGAACCGCTTCAAAGAAGCGCGCGCGGCGCCGGGCCTCATCCTCCGCCTGAGCCTTGAAGCGGCGCACACCGGCCAGGATCACCTCGTCCGAGCTGGCGTAGGAACCGGCCTCGACCTGCTCGCGCACAAAGGCGTCGAGGTCTTCGGGAAGCTGAATGGCGTGCGCGGTCATGAGGCCAGCTTAACACGACCGTGGGGCGGAGACAGCACCCCCTTACAGCCGCCCCTTCCTGAACGCCTCCGCTGACGCCGCTCTCGCCGCCGCGCGGTCCCGCTTCGGCGCGTCCTTGTCCACCGCCTCTCCCTCCGCCGTCAGGGCCTCGTTGGCGAATTCGAGGTCCATGAGCTTCATGTGCTTGATCTCGTCGCGCAGGCGGGCGGCGTCCTCGAATTCCAGGTTGGCGGCGGCTTCGCGCATCTTGGCTTCCAGATCCTTGAGGGCGGCCTGGAAGTTGGAGCCGGTGAAGGGGCGGGACTCTTCCTTGACGCCTGGCGCCGTGAGCTTGTCGAGGGCGCGGGATTCGTAGGGGCTTTCGATGATGTCCTTGATGTCGCGGCGGACGGACTCCGGCGTGATGCCGTGGGCGTCGTTGTAAGCGCGCTGTTTTTCGCGGCGGCGCTCGGTCTCGGCCATGGCGCGCTCCATGGAGCCGGTGATGCGGTCGGCGTAGAGGATGACGCGGCCGTCGACGTTGCGGGCGGCGCGGCCGATGGTCTGGATCAGGGAGGTTTCCGAGCGCAGGAAGCCTTCCTTGTCGGCGTCCAGGATGGCGACCAGGCCGCATTCGGGGATGTCCAGGCCTTCGCGCAGCAGGTTGATGCCCACCAGCACGTCGAACGCACCTAAACGAAGGTCGCGCAGGATCTCGATGCGCTCGATGGTGTCCACGTCCGAGTGCATGTAGCGCACGCGCACGCCCTGTTCGTGCATGTATTCGGTCAGGTCCTCGGCCATCTTCTTGGTCAGGACGGTGACGAGGGAGCGATAGCCGTTGCGGGCCGTGTCCTTCACCTCGGCGATGACGTCGTCCACCTGGGAGAAGCCGTCTTTCGCCACCGGGCGCACCTCGACCGGGGGGTCGATCAGGCCGGTGGGGCGGATGACCTGTTCGGTGAAGACGCCGCCGGTGCGCTCCAGCTCCCACGGGCCGGGGGTGGCGCTGACGTGGACGGTCTGGGGCCGCATGGCGTCCCATTCCTCGAACTTCAGCGGGCGGTTGTCGATGCAGGAGGGCAAGCGGAAGCCGTACTCGGCCAGGGTGGCCTTGCGCCGGTAGTCGCCCCGGAACATGCCGTTGATCTGGCCGATGGTGACGTGGCTCTCGTCCACGAACAGCAGGGCGTTGTCGGGGATGTATTCGAAGAAGGTGGGCGGCGGTTCGCCGGGGCTGCGGCCGGTCAGCCAGCGGGAATAGTTCTCGATGCCGGCGCAGGAGCCGGTGGCCTCCATCATCTCCAGGTCGAAGCGGGTGCGCTGTTCCAGCCGCTGGGCCTCCAGGAGTTTTCCGTTTTCGACCATCCAGTCGAGGGTCTCCTTCAGCTCGGCCTTGATGCCGCCGATGGCCTGGTTGAGCGTCGGGCGCGGGGTGACATAGTGGCTGGCCGCATAGACGGTGATGTCGGTCAGGTCGGCGGTCTTCTTGCCGGTCAGCGGGTCGAACTCGTCGATGGATTCGATCTCGTCGCCGAACAGGCTGACGCGCCAGGCGCGGTCCTCCTGGTGGACGGGGAAGATCTCCAGGGTGTCGCCGCGCTTGCGGAAGGTCCCGCGCTCGAACGCCTGGTCGTTGCGCTTGTACTGCAGGGCGATCAGGTCGGCGCGCAGCTTGGCCTCGTCGATGGTCTGGCCGACCTTCAGATCGAAGGTCATGGCGGTGTAGGTCTCCACCGAGCCGATGCCGTAGATGCAGCTGACCGAGGCCACCACGATCACGTCGTCCCGCTCCAGGATCGCCCGCGTGGCCGAGTGGCGCATCCGGTCGATCTGCTCGTTTATGGAGCTGTCCTTCTCGATGTAAGTGTCTGTTCTCGGGACATAAGCTTCGGGTTGATAATAGTCGTAGTAGCTGACGAAATACTCCACCGCATTGTCGGGGAAGAAGCTCTTGAACTCGGAATAGAGCTGGGCGGCGAGGGTCTTGTTGTGGGCCAGGATCAGGGCCGGGCGCTGGGTCGCCTCGATCACCTTGGCCATGGTGAAGGTCTTGCCCGAGCCGGTGACGCCCAGCAGCACCTGGTCCCGCTCTCCGGCCTCGGCGGTGGCGACCAGTTCGGCGATGGCGGCGGGCTGGTCTCCGGCGGGCTCGAACGGGGCGACCATGCGGAAGGGCGTCTTCACCCGCTTGTCGGGGCGCGAGGGGCGGTGCGGGGTCCAGTCGGCGGCGGGGGCGGGCGCCTCCTCGGGCGTCAGGCGCGGGCCGGTGACGGGCGCGAACAGGGGCGCCTTGCCGCGCGAGGCGCCGGTCGCGAGCGGGGCGTCATGCACGAAGGTCCCCGCCATGTCGGACAGGCCCGGCGTGTGAACGGGCTTCGCGGATTTCGAGGGAGAACGAGCCATGAACGTGAAGGTAGTGCGCGCCGGGCGGGGCGGCTAGGGGGCGAGGCGACGGTTCGGACGATACGTCGGCATATGGCCTATGCGACCGTTTCCGGCGCATGGACGTCGCAAGGTGGTCTCATGCAGATCGACCGACGACGACTGATCCGCCTCGGCGCCCTGGCGCTGGCGCCGACGACGGGCGGCGCGGCTTCGAGCGCAACGCCGTCCGGGCCGAGCCTGGGGACGATGGTTCTGTGCAACACGCCCTATCACGCCGGAGAAGAAGCGGCCCTGGCCGCCGGACCCGGCGCGCCGCTGGATGTGCGCTTTGCGTTCGATCCCGCCTTCGTGGACGAGCCATCGGCGCAGTTTCACCTGAACGGTCTTGTGCTGGGCGATGCCCCGCGCCGATGCCGACGCTGGATGGGGCGACTGCTGAACGCCGGTTACCGGCTGCGCGGACAGGTGGTTGAGCCGCTGCCCGAAATGGAGCACCGGCCGGCGCTGGCCCGTGTCCGAGTCGATCTGGCGTCCGGACCACCCGGCGAACCACTGGGCCGGCTGATCGCCGACGGGTTCATGGAGGCGGAAGCCCGCGTCATAGGCGGTGATGGCGTCGCCGCCCGGGCTGGAGCCGGGCGGCCCGTGTTCCTGGCGCCGGCTTACGTCAAGGGGGCGGTCAAGGCCGACGCCGCAGTTGGAGAAGCTCTGCGGCTGGCCGCAGCGGACGGCGACGGGCGACGCCGGGCGGAAATCATATTCGAAGCGTGGGACGGCCGCCGCGTGGGCGAGTTGTGGGCCGACTTCGGACCCATGGCGCGGGCGCTGACGGTCAGTGGTGCGCGCCTTGTCGCCGTGACCTTGCCGGGACCGCCGTGGAACGATCAGTTGTGGACGGCGATCTACCTGGCCGGGTCGGAGGTTTGACCGGTCGCCTCGACGTATGCCGGGGGTTCGGGGGCCGCCGGGTCGCCGGAGACAGAGCGCAGGGTCGCATCGCCGGCTTGTTTGGCGCGGGCATAGGCGCGGGGCATCGGGCCGGTGAGGGCGCGGAACGGCGGCAAAGCGACTAGGATTATCGGCTTCATCATCGGGAGATCAGGCGTGAGCGTCGGAGAAGAACAAGTGAACTGGCGGGCGTCCGGGGCGCTGGTCGTGGCGGGGGCGGTGACGGCCGCGCTGGTCTGGACGACGTTCAGCGGGCAGGTGTTGCGGCCGCACATGGCGGAGATCGAGACGCCTTACCTGGCCTCGGTGCTGGTCAATCTGAGCGACGTGGCCGTGATGGCGGGGCTGCTGATGCTGGCGGCGCGCGCGGGGCCGGGGCGGGTGTTCGGCCTGACGGGACTGAAGGCGCAGTTGTGGCGGCCGCTGGTCTGGGCGGCGGCGCTGTTCGTTCCGGCCGTGATCATCGCCGCCCTGGCCGCGCCGGCAGCGCGGGAATTCACGGGCGCGGACCTGTTCTGGCAGGGTGTGGGCTTTCCGGTGATCGAGGAGGTGGTCTATCGCGGGTTGGCGGTCGGGGCGCTGATCCTGTGGGCCGGATGGCGATGGTGGGCGGCGTGCCTGCTGCCGGCCCTGCTGTTCGGTCTGGTCCACGCCGGGCAGGGCACGGATCTGGGAAGCGTGGCCGGGGTCGTGGCGATCCCGGGCCTGGGCGGGCTTTTGTTCGGGTGGCTGTTCGTGCGCTGGGGATTCAATCTGTGGCCGCCGATCCTGCTGCACGTGGGGCTGAACAGCCTGTGGATCGTGTTCGCCCTGGGCGAGACGGCGCTGGGCGGCTGGTTGGGAAATGGATTGAGGCTGGCGGTCGTGGCGGGGGCGGTGGTCCTGACCTGGGTGATGACACGACGGGCCGCCTAACCGCCCCTGAGGAACAGCCGCGCGGCCGGGTTGTCGGTTTCGTCGACGTAGGGGTAGCCGAGGGCGTCCAGGGCGTTGGTGAGGGCGGCGTGGTCGGCGGGGGGGGCGTCGACGCCGGCGAGGACCCGGCCCACGTCGTCGCCGTGGTGGCGGTAGTGGAACAGGGTCAGGTTCCACATCGGCTGGAGCGCCGACATGAAACGCAGGAAGGCGCCGGGGCGCTCGGGGAACTGGAAGCGGAACAGGCGCTCGTTGGGCAGGCCGGAGGCGCGGCCGCCGACCATGTGGCGCACGTGCAGCTTGGCGGTTTCATTGTCGCTCATGTCCTCGACGCCATAGCCGGCGGCGCGCACGGCGGCGGCGACGTCCTCGCGCTCGGCCGCGCCGTGGCGCAGGGCCACGCCGACCACGATGCGGGCCGCGCCGTCGCCGGACCAGCGGTAGTTGAAGGCGGTCACGGCACGCCCGTCCAGCAGGTTCAGGAACCGCAGATAGTCCTCGCGCCGGTCCGGCAGGGTGACGGCGAACAGGCCCTCGGCGCCTTCGCCCAGCTCGGCGCGCTCGGCCACATGGCGCAGGCGGTCGAAGTTCAGATTGGCGCCGGAGTTGACGGCGATCAGGGCGCCGTCGTCCGCCTGGCTCGGGTTGGCGGCGGCCCAGGCCTTGAGCCCGGCCAGGGCGAGGGCGCCGGAGGGTTCGGGCGCCGCGCGCGTATCCTCGAACACGTCCTTGACCGCCGCGCAGATGGCGTCGGTGTCCACCAGAACGATGTCGTCCAGAAGCTCGCGGCACAGGCGGAAGGTGTGGTCCCCCGCCCGGCGCACGGCGACCCCGTCGGCGAACAGGCCCACGTGATCCAGGGTCACCACCTGATTGGCCATGAGGGCGGCCTTCATGGTCGGGGCGTCGGCGGGCTCGACCCCGATGACGCGGACCTCGGGGCGCAGGAAGCGGATGATGGCCGCCATGCCCGCCGCCAGGCCGCCGCCGCCGATAGGCACGAACACGGCGGCGATGGGGTCGGAGTGGCGGCGCAGGATCTCCAGCCCCACCGTGCCTTGCCCCGCGATGACGTCCAGGTCGTCGAAGGGGTGGATGAAGACGGCGCCGGTTTCGGCCTCGATGCGGCGGGCCTGATCGTGGGCCGCGTCGAAGGTGTCGCCGTGCAGGACCACCTCGGCGCCCAGGGCCTTTACGGCGGCGACCTTGATGGCCGGAGTAGTGACCGGCATGACGATGACCGCGCGGGCGCCTTTCCTTGCGGCCGCCAGGGCCACGCCCTGGGCATGATTGCCCGCCGAGGCGCACAGGACGCCGCGCGCCAGGGCCTCGTCGGGCAAGGCCGAGACGCGGTTGTAGGCGCCGCGGATCTTGAACGAGAACACCGGCTGCAGGTCCTCGCGCTTGAGCAGCACCTGTCGGCCCAGGCGCCCGGACAGGCGCGGCAGGGGGTCGAGGGGCGTCTCGACGGCCACGTCATAGACGCGCGCGGTCAGGATGCGGCGGATGATGTCCTGCATGGAGGGCTCCGGGGAAGGCGGGGCAGGCTATCGGTCTGGGCGGCGGGGTCAATGCGCGGCGGGAATGGTAGGATGGGCGCCCGAGCCGATTCTGCGGAGGCCCCGTGCGCTTGCGTCTGTCCGTCCTGCTGGTGCTGGTCCTGGCCGGGTGCAGCCGCGTGTTCTCGGACGGAGCGCCGCCGGATCGGCCGTGGCCGCCGGGGCCGGTTTCGCCCGCACCGCCGGCCGCCATCTCCGAGGTGCTGATCGACCGGCCCATCGACGGACGAACGCAAGGGTTGGTGTTGAGCGAGGGGGCGAGCCTGGGGCGGTGCCTGGCCCAGCTTTCGGTGGCGCAGGTGCGGTTCACGGCGACGCCGGACCGGCGGGTGTCGGAGCATTGCGGTCTCTATGACGCCGGGACGCTGGGGCCCGACATGGGCACGGTGGCGCGCATGACGCCGGGCGACCCGGCCATGACCTGCCGCACGGCCCTGGCGGTCAGCATCTGGCGGCGTCAGTCGGTGGAGCCGGCGGCGCGGGAGATCCTGGGCTCGGACGTGGTCCAGATCGACCATTTCGGCACCTACGCCTGCCGCCCCGTGAACAATGTGGCGGGCAACCGCCCCAGCGCCCACGGCCTGGGCGCCGCGCTGGATTTCTCGGGCGTGCGGCTGAGGGACGGGCGGCGCATCACGGTGACGAACGACTGGAGCGGAAACAGCCCGGAGGCGCGGTTCATGCGCCGGATAAGGGACGACGCCTGCCGCATCTTCGGCACGGTTTTAAGCCCTGATTACAACCACTTCCACCACGATCACCTGCATCTGGAGGCCACGGAGGGGCGGGCGTTCTGCCGGTAGGCCGGGCTGGAGCCCAGCCGGAACGCCTTGTCATCCCGGAAGCGCCGCAGGCGCTGTCCGGGATGGACGCACTTTCCTGCATCAGGCCCGGACGGCGATCCGGGGCGAGGGTTCCCGGCGCCGTTCGCCCGTCCCGGCTCTTCGCTTCGCTTCGGCCGGGATGACAAGGCGGGCCGTTGGACTCCGACTGTTAAAATCAGTGCAATTGGAGTCCAGTGGGCTCCCTTGTCATCCCGGAAGCGCCGCAGGCGCTATCCGGGACGGAAGAGGCATCCATATCTTGTCAGGCCCGGACGGTGCGCGGCGCCGATCCGGGCCAAGGGCGCCGTCGCCCTGTCGCCCGGCTCAGCCTCGCGGCTGGCCGGGCGGGGCCGTTGAGGGTGTCGCCCGTCCCGTCCCGGCTCTTCGCTTCGCTTCGGCCGGGATGACAAGGTGGGCCGTTGGACTCCGGCGGTGAAAAACAGTGCAATTGGAGTGTCATCCTTCTCCCTCCCCGTCCGGGGGAGGGCGCTGAGCCGAAGGCGAAGCGGGTGGGGGCGGCTTAAGCAGGACAGCGCCCTCGTCGCCGAGCCCTTCCCACCCGGCCGCTGCGCGGCCCCCCTCCCCATGAAGGGGAGGGAGAAAAGCTGCGGGCCGTTGGACTCCGACCGTGAAAAACAGTGCAATTCATCGGGCTGGTGTGTGGCTCCTTTTCCTGAACGGTCGTGGGGAGACCAGCCTAGGCTCTGGCGGGGGAGGGGGCGGAAAAAGCCGGGAGAATTCCGGGGCGCCTTGTCACGCAAGGGATCACGCCGCCGGAAAGCGGGTGAAAACTCGATTGTGCGGAATTGAAAAGCGCCATTCCTTCGTCTCGGAAGGAATGGCGCGAGTGACGGGGCTCGAACCCGCGACCTCCGGCGTGACAGGCCGGCACTCTAACCAACTGAGCTACACCCGCGTTTCCCGAAGCAGGACCGTGGGGTCCCGCGCCGTGAGGGGGGTCGTTTAGGCGGCGCCCCCCGCTGCGTCAAGCATCCTTTCGGGAAATGATGGCGTGGTTCCGGGATCGGCGGCGCAAGGCCGCGCGAACAGGCGCTTGCGCGGCTGTCCCGCCCAGCTGAAACGCCTTGCAAGATGCGAACGACTCTCAACAAAAAACCTTGCGCGACATGGGTTTGAACCGCTCGCGGGTTAGGGCTAGAAGACGCGCGAATCCGCCGCCTCCCCCGGCGAACCAGGCGTGGTCTCGATGAACGAATTTCTTCTGGAATATCTGCCGATCGTGGTCTTCTTCGGGATCGCGACGGTGCTTGGGCTCGGCTTCATGATCGCCGCCTGGGTGCTGGCGCCGAAGAACCCGGACACCGAGAAACTCTCCGCCTACGAATGCGGCTTCAACGCCTTCGACGATGCGCGGATGAAATTCGATGTCCGGTTCTATCTGGTGTCGATCCTGTTCATCATCTTCGACCTGGAGATCGCCTTCCTGTTCCCCTGGGCGGTGACGCTGATGGGCATGCCGGGCGAGCACATGGTGTTCGCCTTCTGGTCGATGATGGTGTTCCTGGGCGTCTTGACCATCGGGTTCCTGTACGAATGGAAGAAGGGCGCGCTGGAATGGCAGTGACCGCCAAGACCAAGTCCGGCCTGGTCGTGCCGCCCGCCTATGGGGACGGGGCGCGCTCCACGGTCGAGGGCTATGACCCCCAGAAGCACGACAAGTTCTTCGAGCAGGTCAGCGACGAGCTGGACCAGCGCGGCTTCATCACCGCGCCGCTGGACGACGTCATCACCTGGGCCCGCACGGGCTCGCTGATGTGGATGACCTTTGGTCTCGCCTGCTGCGCGGTGGAGATGATGCAGGCGTCCATGCCGCGTTATGACATGGAGCGCTTCGGCATGGCCCCGCGCGCCAGCCCGCGCCAGTCGGACCTGATGATCGTCGCCGGGACCCTGACCAACAAGATGGCTCCGGCCCTGCGCAAGGTCTATGACCAGATGCCGGACCCGCGCTATGTCCTGTCCATGGGATCGTGCGCCAACGGCGGCGGGTACTACCACTACAGCTACAGCGTCGTTCGCGGCTGCGACCGGGTGGTGCCGGTGGACGTCTATGTGCCCGGCTGCCCGCCGACGGCGGAGGCGCTGCTTTACGGGCTGTTGCAGCTTCAGAAGAAGATCCGCCGCACCGGGACAATCGACCGATGACCGATGTGATGAGCAAGGCCGACAAGGCGCTCGGAACTCTGGGCCGCGCCATCCAGAAGGCGGGCGGCAAGGCCGTGACCGGCTGGAGCGTCGCGTTCGGCGAACTGAGCATCGAGGTCCGGCGCGATGATGTCGTGACGGTGATGACCCGGTTGCGGGACGAGTTCGAGTTTCAGCAACTGACCGATCTGGCGGGGGTGGACTATCCCGAGCGGGCCGAGCGGTTCGACGTGGTCTATCACCTGCTGTCCCTGACGAAGAACCTGCGCCTGCGGGTGCGGGTGACGACGGATGAGCAGGCGCCCGTGCCCAGCCTCACCGGCGTCTATCCGGCGGCGGACTGGTTCGAGCGCGAGGCGTTCGACATGTACGGCATGCTGTTCTCGGGCCACCCGGACCTGCGCCGGCTGCTGACCGACTACGGGTTCCAGGGCTATCCCCTGCGCAAGGACTTTCCCATGACCGGCTATGTGGAGGTCCGCTACGACGAGGAGCAGAAGCGGGTGGTCTATGAGCCCGTCAAGCTGGCCCAGGAATTCCGCAATTTCGATTTCCTGTCGCCGTGGGAAGGCGCCGAATACGCCCTGCCGGGCGACGAGAAGGCGGGAGCCAAGTGATGGCGGACGGTCACGACATCAAGGCCCGGGACGCCAGAGACGAGGCGGCGCTGGAGACCGGCGCGGTCGCCTTTGACGCGCCGGTGAAGTCCGACATGGACGACCGCAAATTCACCATCAATTTCGGGCCGCAGCACCCGGCGGCGCACGGGGTGCTGCGTCTGGTGCTGGACCTGGACGGGGAGGTGGTGACGCGGGTGGATCCGCACATCGGCCTGCTGCACCGGGGCACGGAAAAGCTGATGGAGGCGCGCACCTACCTTCAGAACATCCCGTATTTCGACCGCCTGGACTATGTGGCGCCGATGAACCAGGAGCACGCCTTCTGCCTGGCCATCGAGAAGCTGCTGGAGATCGAGGTTCCCTATCGGGGCCAGTTGATCCGGGTGCTGTATTCGGAAATCGGCCGCATCCTGAACCACCTGATGAACGTGACCACCCAGGCGATGGACGTGGGCGCCCTGACCCCGCCGCTGTGGGGGTTCGAGCAGCGCGAACAGCTGATGGTGTTCTATGAACGCGCCTGTGGCGCGCGGCTGCACGCCAACTATTTCCGCCCCGGCGGTGTGCATCAGGATCTGCCCGACGATCTGGTCAACGACATCTCCAGATGGTGCGAAACCTATCCGGCGGCCCTGAAGGACATCGAGCTGCTGATTACCGAGAACCGCATCTTCAAGCAGCGCAACGTCGACATCGGCGTGGTGTCCAAGGAACAGGCCCTGGCCTGGGGCTTCTCGGGCGTGATGCTGCGCGGTTCCGGCGTTCCGTGGGACCTGCGCAAGTCGCAGCCCTATGAGTGCTACGCCGAGATGGAGTTCGACATCGTCGTGGGCAAGAACGGCGACTGCTGGGACCGTTACCTGTGCCGCATCGAGGAGATGAAGCAGTCGCTGCGGATCATGGAGCAGTGCATTCACAAGCTGCGCAATTTCCGCGGGCCGGTGATGACCGAGGACAACAAGGTCACGCCGCCGCGCCGGGGCGAGATGAAGCGCTCGATGGAAGCCATGATCCATCACTTCAAGCTCTACACCGAAGGCTTCCGCACGCCGGAGGGCGAGGTCTATGCGGCGGTCGAGGCGCCCAAGGGCGAGTTCGCCGTCTATCTGGTGTCCGACGGGACCAACCGGCCCTATCGCTGCAAGATCGCGGCGCCGGGCTTCAAGCACCTGCAGGCCATGGACTGGATGAACCGGGGCCACATGCTGGCCGACGTCAGCGCCATCCTGGGCTCGCTCGACATCGTGTTCGGGGAGGTGGACCGATGAGCGTCCGTCGTCTGGCCAAGGAACAGCCGGAAAGCTTCGCCTTTTCAAAGGCGACGAAGCAGAAGGCCGACTGGTGGATCAGCAAATATCCGGCCGAGCGCAAGCAATCGGCGGTGATCCCGATCCTGTGGCTGGTGCAGAAGCAGGAAGGGTGGGTCAGTGAGCCCGCCATCCGCGCCGTGGCGGACCTGCTGGAGATGCCGGTGATCCGGGTTCTGGAAGTGGCGACCTTCTACACCCAGTTCCAGCTGGAACCCGTTGGAAAGGCGGCGCTTATCCAGGTATGCGGCACCACGCCGTGCATGCTGCGCGGGGCGGGCGAGCTGATGGAGGTGTGCCGCGAAAAGATCGGGGCCAAGGATCATCTGTCGGCCGACGGCAAGTTCACCTGGCAGGAAGTCGAGTGCATCGGCGCCTGCGCCAACGCGCCGGTGGCGCAGATCAACGACTATTATTTCGAGGACCTGACGCCTGAGAGCCTGGCCCGGATCATCGACGACTTCGCGGCGGGCCAGTCGCCGAAGGCAGGATCCTGCGTGGGGCGCAAATCCTCCGAGCCCGAGGGCGGGGCGCTGACCCTGACCGATCCGAAGCTGTACGACGGCTCGGCGGCGAAGCCGATCACGAAGCTGCCCAACAGCAGCCCGGCGCAGGAGCCGGCGTGATGGCCCGTCCCGATTTCGAGACCCCGGAGGGCCGGACGGCCTATCGGGCCGAGCTGAACGGGGTGGCGCGGCCGTACCGGTTCGGCGGGCTGGCCTTCATCCTGGTCGGCGCTTTCCTGCTGTGGGGCTCCACGCGCGGCTGGCTGGGCCTGACCGAGGGCGCGCAGGTGTGGGGCTACGGCGCCCTGGCCGCGGGCTGGGTGCTGTTCATCACGGCGACGTTCCTGCGGACGCGCCATCACAAGCGCCGCATGGCTGAGGGACAGTAGGCATGGTCGGCATTCTCGAAGACAAGGACCGCATCTTCACCAACCTCTACGGCCTCCAGGACTGGACGCTGGAGGGGGCGAAGAAGCGCGGCGCGTGGAACGCCACCGCCGACATGCTGGCGCTGGGCCGCGACTGGATCATCACCAACGTCAAGAACTCGGGCCTGCGCGGCCGGGGCGGCGCCGGTTTCTCGACCGGCCTGAAGTGGTCCTTCATGCCCAAGGAGCTGAAGCCCGACCGGCCGCACTATCTGGTGGTCAACGCCGACGAATCCGAACCCGGAACCTGCAAGGACCGGGAGATCATGCGCCATGATCCGCACCTGCTGATCGAAGGCTGTCTGATCGCCAGCTTCGCCATGCAGGCCCATGCCTGTTACATCTATCTGCGCGGCGAATACATCCTCGAGCGCGAGCGCATGGAGGCGGCGGTCAAGCAGGCCTATGAGGCCAGGCTGATCGGCAAGAACAACGTCCACGGCTGGGACTTCGACGTCTATATCCACCACGGCGCCGGGGCCTATATCTGCGGCGAGGAGACGGCGCTGCTGGAAAGCCTGGAGGGCAAGAAGGGCCAACCGCGCCTGAAGCCGCCGTTCCCGGCGGGGGCGGGGCTGTACGGCTGTCCGACCACGGTGAACAATGTGGAGTCCATCGCGGTGGTGGGCACGATCCTGCGCCGGGGCGCGGACTGGTTCGCCGGGTTCGGCCGCCCGAACAACACCGGCACCAAGATCATGTCGATCAGTGGCCACGTGAACCGCCCGTGCAACGTGGAAGAAGCCATGTCCATTCCGCTGCGCCAACTGCTGGAGGAGCACTGCGGCGGGGTGCGGGGCGGCTGGGACAATCTGAAGGCCGTGATCCCGGGCGGATCGTCGGTGCCGCTCATCACCCGCGACATGGCGGAAGAAGCCCTGATGGACTTCGACTCCTTGCGCGAAATGCGCTCGGGCCTGGGCACGGCGGCGGTCATCGTGATGGACCAGTCCACCGATCTGGTGAAGGCCATCGCCCGCATCAGCTATTTCTACAAGCACGAGAGCTGCGGCCAGTGCACCCCGTGCCGCGAGGGCACCGGCTGGATGTGGCGGGTGCTGGAGCGCATGGCCGTGGGCGACGCGGACCCGTCCGAGATCGATCTGCTGCTGGAGGTGTCGACCCAGGTGGAGGGGCACACGATCTGTGCGCTCGGTGACGCGGCGGCCTGGCCGGTCCAGGGCCTGATCCGGCATTTCCGCCATGAGATCGAGGAGCGCATCCACACCTATCGCAACGCGCGCGGCAGCTTCGCCGGCCACGCGATCGCGGCGGAGTAGGGCGGTGGGGTTCTGGAATTCCAGATCACGCTCTCCCTCTCCCGATGGGAGAGGGCTGCGCGCAGCGGGCCGCGACAGCGGGCCGCTTCTTCGCGCGCAGGGTGAGGGTCGGGTGCGTCCTGCTGAATCACCGAACCCTCATCCCCCGCGCCAGAACCTTCGCGCTGCGCGCTCCGGTGCGCGGGTTCCCCCTTCTCCCATCGGGAGAAGGGTCGCTGAAATGATGGCCGCCGCGCTGCTGCTGGCCGTTCAGCCTGCGTGGGCGCAGGACGCTGACCAGCGGCCGACGACGGAGGCCGTGGGCGTGGCCATGCCCGAGGACTTTGCGGCCATCGAATGGCTGAACCGGCATTACGCCGAGCGCGTGACGATGTTCGCGCACCTGCCGCCCATGGACGGCGGCGTGGCCTTCGTTGGGGACAGCATCACCGACGCGGGGCGCTGGGCCGACGCCTGGCCGGGGCTGACGGTGCGGAACTTCGGCATCGGCGGGGACACCGTCTGGGGCCTGATGGCGCGGGCCGAGCAGGTGACTGCGGCGCGGCCCGAGCGCATCTTCCTGCTGATCGGCACTAATGATCTGGGCTGGGAGCGGACGCCCCAGCAGGTGGCGGACGGCGTGGCCGAACTGCTGGACGTCTGGGCCGCCGAACTGCCTGAAACGGCGGTGTTCGTGCAGAGCGTGCTGCCGCGCCAGGCCGAGTTTCATGACCGCATCACCGAACTGAACGGGCGGCTGCGCGACGTGGCGGCGGACAAGGGCGCGATGTTCATCGACATTCATTCGGCCTTCGTGGTCGAGGGCGGACGGCTGGACCCGGCGGTGACGCTGGACGACCTGCACCTGACCGGCGAGGGCTACGCCCGCTGGCGCGCCCTGATCGACGGCTGCGTGACGGGGCAGGGGGCTTGCGCGCAATGATCCGTCCCGCCCTTTCCATCATCGCCGCGTCCGCCGTTCTGGCCGCCTGCGGCCAGCCCGCCGAGGCGCCCGCGCCGGAGAGCGCGCCTGAGGCCGCTTCGGTGAGCGAGGCGTCGCCCGAGCCGCTGGACGCCGCCGGTCTGCGCCAGGTGTGCCGCGCGGCGGTGGCCGCGCTGAACGAACTGCCGGTCGCCCTGATCGAATTCGACGGCCTGTCGACGGTCGAGGGCGCCGAGGTCGCGGACCTGTCGTGGCGCGCGCCGGTGGACGGGGGCCGCGCCCACGCCCAGTGCCGCGTCGAGGGCGACGTGGTGGCGTGGCGCCTGACTGAGCTGCCGGACCCGGCCGCCGAGGTCTGGCGCACCGGCCTGGCCGATCCGATCGTGCGCTACACGCGCGCCGACGACACGATCACCATCATCCAGACGTTCCCGGACGGGACGAGCTCACAGACGCAAGTGTCTGTGAACAGTGAAGAAGAGGCCCGCTGATGCCCGTCGCCAAGGTCAACGGCGTAGAAGTCGAGTTCGAGCCCGGGATGACCGTGCTCCAGGTCGCCGAGAAGGCGGGGCAGGAGATTCCGCGCTTCTGCTATCACGAGCGGCTGTCCATCGCGGGCAACTGCCGCATGTGCCTGGTGGAAGTGAAACCGGGGCCGCCCAAGCCGCAGGCGTCGTGCGCCCTGCCGGCGGCGGACGGGCAGGAGATCTTCACCAACACCCCCATGGTCGAGAAGGCCCGCAAGGGGGTGATGGAATTCCTGCTCATCAACCACCCGCTGGATTGCCCGATCTGCGACCAGGGCGGGGAGTGCGACCTTCAGGACCAGTCGATGTATTTCGGCCGCGACGCCTCGCGCTATGCCGAGAACAAGCGTGCGGTCGAAGAAAAGCACATGGGCCCGACCATCAAGACCTTCATGACGCGCTGCATCCAGTGCACGCGCTGTGTGCGGTTCATCACCGAGGTCGCGGGCGTGCCGGACATCGGCATGGTCAACCGGGGCGAGAGCGCGGAGATCACCACCTATCTGGAGAAGTCGGTGGATTCCGAGCTGTCGGGCAACGTCAACGACCTGTGCCCGGTCGGCGCCCTGACGCACCGGCCGTGGCAGTATCACTATCGCCCGTGGGAGTTGCGCAAGACCGAGACCATCGACGTGATGGACGCGCTGGGCTCGAACATCCGCGCCGACAGCCGGGGCAAGGAAGTGATGCGCGTGCTGCCGCGCGTGCACGAGGGCATCAACGAGGAATGGCTGTCGGATCGCAGCCGCTATTGCGTCGACGGCCTGATGACGCGGCGGCTGGACCGTCCGTGGGTGCGCGAGGGCGGACGCCTGCGCCCAGCCACCTGGGACGAGGCGCTGGGCGTGGTGGCCGACAAGCTGAAGGCGGCCAAGCCTGAAAAGATCGGCGTGGTGGCGGGCGATCTTCAGGACGCGGAGTCCATGAAGGCGGCGCTGGACCTGTTCCGCGCCCTGGGTTCGGCCAACACCGACTGCCGCCAGGACGGGGCCGCACTGGGCGGCGGCGAGCGCGAAGGCTGGTTGTTCAACTCGGGCATCGCGGGCATCGAGACGGCGGACGCGATCCTGCTGGTGGGCGTCAATCCGCGCGTCGAGGCGCCGCTGCTGAACGCGCGCATCCGCAAGGGCTGGCTGGGCGGCGCCCGGGTCATGCTGATCGGCGAGGCGGTCGACCTGACCTATGACTACGACCACCTGGGCGCCGGGACGAAGACGCTGGGCAAGCTGCCGAAGGCGGCGACGGACCTGCTGAGCAAGGCCGAGCGGCCGGCGATCATCGTCGGCTCGGCGGCCCTGACCGGCGAGACCGGCCCGGCGGTGCTGAACGCCCTGGGCAGGCTGGCGGCCAAGGTCGGCGTGGTGAAGGACGGCTGGAACGGCTTCAACGTGCTGCACAGCGCGGCGGGCCGTGTGGGCGGGCTGGATATGGGCTTCGTTCCGGGCGAGGGCGGGCTGTCGGCGGTTCAGATGGCCGCCAAGGGCGCGGTGGACGTGCTGTTCCTGCTGGGCGCCGACGAAATCGACGCCTCGCAGTCCAAGGCATTCAAGGTCTATCTGGGCAGCCACGGCGATGCGGGCGCCCACGGGGCGGACGTGATCCTGCCGGGCGCGGCCTATACCGAGAAATCGGGCCTTTACGTCAACACCGAGGGCCGGGTGCAGATGGCCGAGCGGGTCGTGTTCCCCAAGGGCGAGGCGAAGGAGGACTGGGCCGTCATCCGCGCCCTGTCCGAGCGCGTGGGCCATACGCTGCCCTACGACAGCCTGGACCAACTGAGGGCGAAGCTGATGGCGGATCATCCGACCTTCGGCCGGGTGGACTATCTGGCGCCGGCGCGCGCGTTCGACGCGGCGAAGCTGGGCGCCAAGGGCGACCTGGGCGACGTGGCCTTCGGCGCGGCGCTGAAGGACCCGTATCTGACCAACCCGATCACGCGCGCGTCCGAAACCATGGCCGAGCTGTCGGCCGTGCGCTCGGCGCCCCAACTGATGGCCGCGGAGTAGGGCGATGCGGTTTGCTTGTTCTCATTCCGTCATCCTCGGGCTTGTCCCGAAGACCCATGGCGGACGTGACGCGGGAGGAACCGAAGCGGGGAGCGGCTGTGTGAGCGGCCTCCAAGCCCGTGCGACGGATCAATGGGTCCTCGGGACAAGCCCGAGGATGACGATGATTGAGGGGGCGGCGGCATGACGCCTGAGACAACGAGTTTCTGGACCACGCCTCTCGGCTGGACGCTCGCCACGGCGGGCGGGATCCTGCTGGTCGTCGTCGGGATCCTGATTTCGCTGGCGTTCCTGCTGCTGGCTGACCGCAAGATCTGGGCGGGGGTGCAGCTGCGCAAGGGACCGAACGTGGTGGGGCCGTTCGGCCTGCTGCAGTCGTTCGCCGACTTCTTCAAGTTCGTGCTGAAGGAGATCGTCGTTCCGGCGGGCGCCGACAAGATCGTGTTCCTGCTGGCGCCGCTCATCACCTTCGTCCTGGCCTTCATCGCCTGGGCGGTGATCCCGTTCGCGCCCGGATGGGTGGTGGCGGATCTGAACGTCGGCATCCTGTATCTGTTCGCCATCTCGTCGCTGGGCGTTTACGGCATCATCATGGGCGGCTGGGCTTCGAACTCGAAGTATCCGTTCCTGGGCGCGCTGCGCTCGGCGGCCCAGATGGTCAGCTACGAGGTGTCGCTGGGCCTCATCATCGTCACGGTGATCCTGCTGGCCGGCAGCATGAACCTGACGGCGATCGTGCAGAACCAGGCCGGCTGGTTCTGGAACTGGCACACCTTTGGCGGGGGCCTGGCCAACTGGCCGCTGCTGATCGTCATGTTCCCGATGATGATCGTGTTCTTCGTCTCGGCGCTGGCCGAGACCAACCGCCCGCCGTTCGACCTGCCCGAGGCGGAGTCCGAGCTGGTGGCCGGGTATCAGGTGGAATATTCGTCCACGCCCTATCTGCTGTTCATGATCGGCGAATACGCCAACATCGTGCTGATGTGCGTGATGCTGACCCTGCTGTTCTGGGGCGGCTGGAACCCGGGCTTCCCGACCGATTTCATGGCCGAGTGGCCGACCTTCCTGGCCAATCTGTTCTATCTGGGCGTCTTCTGCGCCAAGGTGGTGGCCTGGTTCGTGATGTTCGCCCTGGTGAAGGCGTTTGTGCCCCGCTACCGCTATGACCAGCTGATGCGCCTGGGGTGGAAGGTGTTTCTGCCCTATTCGCTGGTGGCCGTGGTGGCGGTCGCCGCCTGGCGCGTGTTCGGAGCGGGGGCGGCCTGATGCGTGTCCTTCTCGCTATCCTCGCTGTCTCAGCGACCGTCGCGGCCTGCGCCCGGCCGGAGCCGGACACCCTGACGCCCCAGCGCCAGGAAGCCCTGGACCGGTATGAACAGTGCCACGAGGACTCCATCGGCAACGCGGAGCACGCGCGCGATTGCCGGGACGCGGTGCCGCTATGAGGAGGGTCGCCGTCGCATCCCTGGCCGTCAGCCTTCTGGCCGCCTGCGCGCCCTATGAGGCGGCGCCGAACTCGCCCTATCAGTGGGAGCGCCGCCAGGAGGCCATCGAGCGCGCCCACGCCCAGCGCGTCGAGCGTTGCCGCGCCATGAACCGGGACAGCGAGCGCTTCGCCCGCGAATGCGCCGACCTTGGAGAGATCAACTGATGTTTTCCCGTATCGGACAGGCGGTTAAGGGGGCGATGCTGATCGATCTGGTCGGCGCCGTCGGCCTGTCGTTCAAATACATGATGAAGCCCAAGGCGACGGTGAACTATCCGTTCGAGCGGGGGCCGCAATCGCCGCGCTTCCGGGGCGAGCACGCCCTGCGCCGCTATCCGAACGGCGAGGAGCGCTGCATCGCCTGCAAGCTGTGCGAGGCCATCTGTCCGGCCCAGGCCATCACCATCGAGGCCGAGCCGCGCGCCGACGGCAGCCGCCGCACGACCCGCTATGACATCGACATGGTCAAGTGCATCTACTGCGGCCTGTGCCAGGAGGCCTGCCCGGTGGACGCCATCGTGGAGGGCCCGAACAGCGAGTTCGCCACGGAGACGCGCGAGGAGCTGTATTTCGACAAGGAGCGCCTGCTGGCAAACGGCGACCGCTGGGAGCGGGTGATCGCGAAGAATCTGGAACTGGACGCCCCCTATCGCTAAGAGAGGCGCCGATTCCGCGCATGGTCTTCCGCCGCTGTCCAAACGGGCCGGGCGGGTTTTTGAAGGATCCCGGGACGTCCCGGAATCCATTTGGTTTTTGAGAGGGGCTTCGTCCCGCCGATGATACAGGCGATCGCCTTCTATCTTCTGGCCGCGGTTTCCGTGGTTTCGGCTCTGCTGGTCGTGACGGCCCGCAGCCCGGTGCACTCGGTGCTGTGGCTCATCACCGCCTTCTTCTCGGCCGCCGGGCTGTTCGTGCTGCTGGGCGCCGAGTTCCTGGCCATGCTGCTGGTGGTGGTCTACGTCGGCGCCGTGGCGGTGCTGTTCCTGTTCGTCGTCATGATGCTGGACGTGGACTTCGTGCGGCTGCGCGAGGGCTATGCTCAGTATTTCCCCCTGGCGACGATCGTGGCGCTGATCCTGCTGGCCGAGATGATCGTGATCGCCGTGACGGTGGCCCAGGGCGGCGCGGCGCGCGGCGCCGAGCTGGTCCCGGCGACCGACGTGTCGAACGTCGAGATGATCGGCCGGGTGCTCTACACCGAATACGCCTATATCTTCCAGGCGTCGGGGATCGTGCTGCTGATCGCCATGATCGGCGCCATCGTCCTGACCCTGCGTCACAAGCCCCATGTCCGGCGCCAGGACATCGGCCGCCAGGTGAACCGCCGTCAGTCCGACGCCTTCGCCAAGGTCGAGGTCGAAAGCGGCAAGGGCGTCTCTGCTGAGGATCTGAAATGATCGGCCTGTCGCACTATCTGGCGGTCGGGGCGATGCTGTTCACCATCGGGGTGTTCGGCATCTTCGTGAACCGCAAGAACATCATCATCATCCTGATGTCGGTCGAGCTGATCCTGTTGGCCGTGAACATCAATTTCGTCGCCTTCTCGGCCTATCTGAACGACGCCGCCGGGCAGATCATGGCCATGTTCGTCCTGACCGTCGCCGCCGCAGAGGCGGCCATCGGCCTGGCCATTCTGGTGACCTTCTTCCGCAGCCGCGGCGACATCGCCGTGGATGACGCATCCATGATGAAGGGCTGACCGCGTGACTCTTCAGACCCTCGTCACTCTCGGCGTCTTCGCCCCGCTGCTCGGGGCCGTGATCGCCGGTCTGTTCGGCCGCCGCATCGGGAACATCGCCAGCCAGGCGGTGACCACCGGCCTGTTGTTCGTGTCGTGCGCCGTCGCCTGGACGGTGTTCGGCCAGCACGCCTGGGGCAATCTTGAGGCCTTCACGGTCGAGCTGTTCCCGTTCATCCAGGTGGGCGGTTTCCAGTCCACATGGTCGATCCGCGTCGACGCCCTGTCGGCGGTGATGCTGGTGGTGGTGACCACCGTGTCGGCGCTGGTGCACCTGTACAGCTGGGGCTACATGGCCGAGGACGACAGCCGGCCGCGCTTCTTCGCCTATCTGTCGCTGTTCACCTTCATGATGTTGGCGCTGGTGACGGCGGCGGACTTCATGCAGCTGTTCTTCGGCTGGGAAGGGGTGGGGCTGGCGTCCTATCTGCTGATCGGATTCTGGTACAAGAAGCCCACCGCCTCGGCCGCCGCCATCAAGGCGTTCGTGGTCAACCGGGTGGGCGACTTCGGCTTCATCCTGGGCATCATCACCGTCTTCTGGATGTTCGGCACCATCAATTTCGCCGAGCTGTTCCCGATGATCGCGGCGCAGTCCGGCGCCGCATGGGACTTCGCGGGCCAGCGCTGGTCGGCGCTGGACCTGGCGGCCTTCTTCCTGTTCGTCGGCGCCATGGGCAAGTCGGCCCAGTTCTTCCTGCACACCTGGCTGCCCGACGCCATGGAGGGCCCGACCCCGGTGTCGGCCCTGATCCACGCGGCGACCATGGTGACGGCGGGCGTGTACATGGTCTGCCTGCTGTCGCCGATCTATGAATATGCGCCGACCGCGTCTCTGATCGTGGCGGTCATCGGCGGGATCACGGCCCTGTTCGCCGCCACCGTCGGCCTGGCCCAGAACGACATCAAGCGGGTCATCGCCTATTCCACCTGTTCGCAGCTGGGCTACATGTTCTTCGCGGCGGGCGTCGGCGCCTATCAGGCGGCCATGTTCCACCTGTTCACCCACGCCTTCTTCAAGGCCCTGCTGTTCCTGGGCGCCGGGTCGGTGATCCACGGCATGCACCACGAGCAGGACATGCGGAACATGGGCGGGCTGTGGAAGCTGCTGCCCATCACCTACGGCGCCATGATGATCGGCACCATCGCCATCACCGGCCTGGGCATCCCAGAGCTGAAGTGGGGCTTCGCCGGATTCTATTCCAAGGACTCGGTGCTGGAGAGCGCCTTTGCGGCGGCAAACTACAGCCAGGCGGGCCTGTTCGTGTTCTTCATCGGCCTGTTCGCGGCGGGGCTGACGGCCTACTATTCCTGGCGGCTGATCTTCATGACCTTCCACAACAAGCCCGCATGGAAGGACGAGGCCGCGCCGGTCGCGCATCACCAGGACGGGCACGACGATCATCACGGCCCGCTGAAGCCGCACGAGAGCCCGTGGACCATGCTGGTCCCGCTGATCGTCCTGTCGGTCGGGGCGGTGGCTTCGGGCTTCGTCTTCTACGACTTCTTCGTCGGACATCACGAGGCCGAGTTCTGGCGCGGCGCCATCTTCACCGCCGAGGCCAACCATGTGCTGCACGACAGCCATTCCGTGCCGCGCTGGGTGCTGTGGGCGCCGCTGGTCGTCACCCTGACGGGCACGGCCTTCGCCTTCTGGCTCTATGTGCTGCGTGAGGGCCTGGCGCGGCGCTGGGCCGAGGCGGGCAACATCCTGCACACCTTCCTCTACAACAAGTGGTTCTTCGACGAGGTCTATGACGTGGTGTTCGTGAAGGGCGCCCGGGCGCTCGGGGACTTCTTCTGGAAGATCGGCGACGTCAGGATCATCGACGGCCTGGGCCCGAACGGAGCCGCCTGGGCCTCGCTGAAATCGGCCGCACGGCTGGCCAAGGTCCAGTCCGGCTATGTCTATCACTATGCGTTCGTGATGCTGCTGGGTGTGGCGGGTCTTCTCGCCTTCGCCATCGCGACGTGGGGAGCATAAGGTCGTGCCCTACATCCTGAGCATCGTCACCTTCCTGCCGCTGCTGGGCGCCCTGGCGGTGCTGATCGCGCGCGTCACGGCCCGCAACGAGCAGGCCTCGGCCGGAGCGGCCCGCTGGATCGCCCTGGGCTTCAGCCTGGCGGTTCTGGCCGTCGCGGTCCTTCTGGTGGCCCAGTTCGACCCGGCCCGGGCGGACTATCAGTTCGTCGAGATGGTCCCCTGGTTCGCCGGCGCCGCCTATCACCTGGGCGTGGACGGGATTTCGGTCCTGTTCGTGCTGCTCAGCGCGTTCCTGCTGCCGCTGTGCATCATCGCCAGCTGGACGACCATCAAGGAGCGGGTGGCGGAATACATGATCGCCTTCCTGATCCTGGAGACGCTCTTGATCGGCGTCTTCACGGCTCTGGACCTGTTCCTGTTCTACATCTTCTTCGAAGGCACCCTGGTGCCGATGTTCATCATCATCGGGGTGTGGGGCGGGTCGAACCGCATCTATGCGGCCTACAAGCTGTTCCTCTACACCCTGCTGGGTTCGGTGCTGATGCTGGCGGCCATGCTGTACATGGCGGCGACGGCGGGCACGTCGAGCATTCCCGAACTGACCGCCTATGACTGGCCGGGCGGGGTCCAGACCTGGCTGTGGCTGGCGTTCTTCGCGTCGTTTGCGGTCAAGATGCCCATGTGGCCGGTGCACACCTGGCTGCCCGACGCCCACGTCCAGGCGCCGACGGCGGGGTCCGTCATCCTGGCGGGCATCCTGCTGAAGCTGGGCGGCTACGGCTTCATCCGCTTCAATCTGCCCATGTTCCCGGACGCCTCGCTGTTCTTCACCCCGCTGGTGATGACGCTGTCGGTGATCGCCATCATCTACACCTCGCTGGTGGCGTTCCGTCAGACGGACATGAAGAAGCTGATCGCCTATTCGTCGGTGGCGCACATGGGCTTCGTGACCATGGGCGTGTTCGCCGGCAACGATCAGGGCGTGCAGGGCGCGGTGTTCCAGATGATAAGCCACGGGCTGATCTCGTCGGCGCTGTTCCTGTGCGTGGGGGTGATCTACGACCGCATGCACACCCGCGAGATCGCCTTCTACGGCGGCCTGACGGCGCGGATGCCGTGGTACGCGGCGATCTTCCTGCTGTTCACCATGGCCAATGTCGGCCTGCCGGGCACCTCGGGCTTCATCGGCGAGATCCTGCCCATGGTCGGCGCCTATCAGGTCTCGACCTGGGCGGTGCTGTTCGCCGCCTCCGGGGTGATCTTCTCGGCGATCTATGCGCTGACGCTGTATCGCAACGTCATGTTCGGCGAGATCGTCAATCCGGCGCTGAAGGCCATCACCGACATCGACCGGCGCGAGCTGCTGGTGTTCGCGCCTCTCGTCATCGGCACGATCTGGCTGGGGGTCTATCCGGCCGCGGTGCTCGACATCACTCATGCTTCGGTGAGCGCGGTGACGGCCGCCTACCAGGCCGCGATCGGCGGATAGAACGCTCATGTCTGACCTGAATTTCGCCCTCAACGTCGCCGCGCCGGAGATCGTCCTGGCCCTCGGCGCCATGGTCCTGCTGATGCTGGGCGCCTATGGCGGCGCCCGTGCGGGCCGCCTGGTGACCGTCCTGACCGTGCTGCTGCTGGTCGCCGCGGCGGCCGTGGCGGCGGTCGCGCCGCTGGGCATGGTGTTCAAGGGAGCGTTCGTCTCCGATCCCCTGGCCGTCTATTCCAAGGTGGCGGTCTATCTGCTCAGCGCCGTCGCCGTGGTGCTGGGCGAGGGCTGGATGCGCCGCACCGGCATCGCCCGGTTCGAATATCCGGTGCTGGTGGTGCTCAGCGCCGTCGGCATGGGCATGATGGTGTCGGCGGGCGACCTGATCGCCCTTTACGTCGGCGTCGAGCTTCATTCGCTGGCGCTCTATGTGCTGGCCGCGTTCCACCGGGACAACGCGCGGGCCTCGGAAGCCGGGCTGAAGTATTTCGTGCTGGGCGCCCTGTCGTCGGGCCTGCTGCTCTACGGCGCCAGCCTGATCTACGGCTTCACCGGCTCCATGCGCTTTGACGAGATCGCGGCGGTGGTCGCGGACGGGGCGGGCAGCGGCCTGATCTTCGGCCTGGTGTTCCTGATCTGCGGCCTGGCGTTCAAGGTGTCGGCCGCGCCGTTCCACATGTGGACGCCGGATGTGTACGAAGGCGCGCCACTGCCGGTCACGGCGCTGTTCGCCTCCGCGCCCAAATTCGCCGCCATGGTGCTGTTCGCCCGCACCCTCAGCGAAGGGTTCGGCGGCGTTCATGACCAGTGGGCCCAGGTGCTGGTGCTGATTTCGCTGTTCTCGTTCGCGGTGGGGGCGTTCGGCGGCCTGGCCCAGCGAGACATCCCGCGCCTGCTGGCCTATTCGTCGATCGCCAACATCGGCTACGCCCTGCTGGCCATCACGGCGGGCACGCAGATCGGGCTTCAGGCCCTGCTGCTGTTCATGACCTTCTACACCATCGACACCCTGGGCTTCTTCGCCCTGTTGCTGGCGCTGTCGCGGTCGGGGCGGCCGATCCGTTCGGTCGCCGACCTGGCGGGTCTGCGAAGGGACAAGCCGGTGACGACGGTGGCCATCACCGTGGTGTCGCTGTCGCTGCTGGGCATGCCGCCGTTCGCCGGCTTCTGGGGCAAGTTCTATGTGTTCGGGGCCGCGCTGGCGGCCGGATACTGGATCGTGGCGGCCATCGGCCTGGCGGCCTCGGTGGTGGCGGCCTTCTACTATCTGCGGATCATCAAGGTGATGTGGTTCGACGCGCCGCCGGAAGGCGACCGGGCGGCCGAGGCTTCGCCGGCCGAAGCGCGGTGGGTCGGCTGGCTGGCCGCCGCCTTCTCGTTCCCGCTGGTGCTGGTCGCCCTGATCTGGCTGGAGCCGCTGGCCCAGGCGGCCTCGGCCGGGTTCGGGGCGGGCTGACTTGGCGCGACGCCCCGTAATCCTCCCTCATGAGCGAAGCGCATGGGGG